>JBBSFO010000649.1:0-3219 GCA_038238655.1 Thermomicrobiales bacterium
CCGCGGCTTGTCCTCGCCGCCGATCCCACCTCGCGCTTTGCCGCGTTGCTGCGGGTCGCCACCGAGGAGGTCTCCCCGTGAAGAAGCCGCTCCCGACCTGGCGCTCCTTGATACGCATGGCCCGCTATGCACCCCACCTCTACCTGCCCCACGCAGCGCTGTGGAGCGTGGTTCACGCGTCGCCGCTGCTGTTTGGGCTGATCACCCGTGCCTTCTTCGATACGCTTACCGGCAACGCGCACCCGCCCGTGGGCACGACAGGACTGATCGTGCTGTTCGTGGTGGTCGCCGTGGGCCGTGCGCTCCTCTATCTCACCGCTGGTATTTTCGAAATTCTCTGCCGGTTCACCATGAGCGGCCTGTTGCGCCGCAACCTGCTGCGGCACATCCTGAACCGACCAGGTGCCGAAGCGCTGCCCTTCTCCGTCGGCGAAACCATCAGCCGCTTTCGCGACGATGCCCACGAGCCAGAGGATAACCTCGATTGGACCAGCGATATTCTGGGCACGGGTTTGTTTGCCGTAGGGGCGTTCGTGATCCTTCTGCATGTCAATGTCCGGATGACCCTGGTTACTGTTCTGCCGCTGCTGGTCGTCGTAGCAGTGGCGCGGCAGGCCAGCGCCGCGCTAGGTCGCTACCGTGCAGCCAGCAGCCAAGCCACCAGCCAGGTCACCGGAGCGATCGGCGATATCCTGACGGCGGTGCAGACGGTGCAGGCCGCCGGTGCCGAAGAGCGGACCGTGGCCCACGTCCGACGCCTCAACGAGCAGCGCCGGACCGCCATGCTGGCCGATCGCCTGGCGACGCAAGTGCTGGACGCCATCACGGCCAACACGGTGAGCGTGGGCACGGGTCTGATCATGCTGCTGGCCGCCGGCGTCCTGCGCGACGGTAGCCTGACAGTGGGCGACTTTGTCTTGTTTGTCTCCTACCTCGGCTTCATCGCCGACTTCACCGACGGGCTTGGTCAGTTCCTGTCCCACTACCAGCAGACCGGGGTCGCGTTCGCACGCATGGGTGACTTGCTGAATGGCGCTCCGCCGGACGCACTGGTGGCGCCCACCCCGCTGCACCTGCGCGGCCCCCTACCCGCCGTGCCGACGCCAGCGCGCAGCGCGACCGACCGGTTGGTCCTCGTGGAGGCGCGGGGGCTAACCTATCACCATCCGCAGTCGGGGCGCGGTATCGCTGCGGTGGACCTGCGCCTGCCGCGCGGCACCTTGACGGTAGTGACCGGGCGCGTCGGTGCGGGCAAGACAACACTCCTGCGCACCGTCCTGGGCTTGCTTCCCCGGGAGGTGGGCGAGATACGGTGGAACGGCCACGTTGTGGACGACGCGGCTTCCTTCCTCGTGCCGCCCCGTGCAGCGTACACGGCGCAGGTGCCGCGCCTGTTCAGCGAGACGCTCAAGCAGAACATCCTTCTGGGACTACCCGACGACCCTGCGGCCCTGGACGCCGCCGTGTGGGGCGCCGCCCTGGAGGACGATGTGCGCATGCTGGAGGCGGGGTTGGAGACGCAGGTGGGCACCCGTGGCGTCAAACTCTCCGGTGGTCAGGTGCAGCGCACGGCGGCGGCGCGCATGTTGGTGCGCGCCGCCGAATTGCTGGTGATTGACGACCTGTCCAGCGCGCTGGATGTCGAGACGGAGCGTGTGGTGTGGGAGCGTCTGTTCGCCGGTGGCGGGTGCGAGCGCGGGCGCGGGCGCCCTCTGGGCAGCATGGGCAGCATGACGTGCCTGGCGGTCTCGCATCGCCGCGCTACGCTGCGCCGCGCCGACCACATCATCGTGCTCCGGGAGGGCCACATCGAAGCCCAGGGCACCCTTGCCTTCCTGCTAACGAGTTGCGCGGAGATGCGCTCCCTGTGGCACGATGCTGACGATCCTGTTGCCCTGGTGTAACGCCTGCAATCCGCGTGCTATCATTGTGCCGCGTCCAGGCATTGATCGGCGCGGACACGATATGTTGCGTGGGGCGACATCGCGGTGGGGAAGATGGGGAAATTATGGAAACAAAGACGGTTGCGGTCGTTGATGGGCGCGCGGCGGTGCATGACTTTGTCGTCGAGACGCTGATAAGGGCGGGGTATATGGTACGCGGATTCCGCTCCCGCGCGACTTTTCTTGTCGAAGCGCCAACCGTTCGCCCTTGGATCATTCTGCTTGGGGCGGACGACGACGCGTTCGATGTGCACACGCCGCTCGTCTTGCAGTCTGTTCGAGTCGCGTCCTACCGGCCGGAGATGCCAGTCATCCTATACAGCGCGAATCCTGACGCCGCCGAACGCGAGAAGGTCGAGGACGAGCCGGATACCCTCCCTCTGCCTGCCCCGTTTACCGCCGAACGGCTCCTCGAGGCAGTTCGGAGTGTCGCGGACCATTCCGCCAGAGAGCCGTCGCTGGTCTAGCAACGAACGCACAGTGAGCCGCAGTCAGGAGGTTTTTTCATGCCCTACGCGACGAATGATGGCGTCCGCATCTATTATGAGCGCGAGGGAAGCGGGCCGCCGCTCGTCCTACACCACGGCTTCACGCGATCGCTCGAAGGCTGGCGCGACAGCGGCTATGTTGATGCCCTCAAGAACGACTACGACCTGATCCTCCTCGATGCCCGCGGCCACGGCAAGAGCGACAAGCCGCACGATCCCGCCACCTATTCCTACGACAAACGGGCCGCCGACGTGCTTGCCGTCCTCGATGATGCAGGCATCGCGCGGGCGATATTCTGGGGTTACTCGATGGGCGGGCACATTGGCTACGCCATCGGCCAGTACGCGCCGGATCGCTTCGACGCGCTGATCCTCGGCGGCATGCATCCGTACGCGCGCGATCCGGCACAATCGCGGCAGCGGGCCGAGGCCCTTCGCTCAGGCGGAATCGCACACTACGTAGCGGACGGCGAGCGGCGCGAAGGGTCACTCCCAGCCCAATTGCGGGAGCGCGTGCTCGCCACCAACGACCCCGAAGCGCTTGCGGCAGCGACCATCGCCAGCGGCAACGCGCCGAGTTTCGACGCGGCGTTGGCGAACCTGCACATCCCGGTGCTGATCTACGCAGGCGACCGCGACCAGCCGATCCACGATGAGGCGGCACGCGCCGCCACCGGGAAGCCACACGTCCAGTTCGTGACCTTGCCCGGCCTCAACCATGGTGAGGGATCGCGACGCAGTGATGTCGTCCTCCCGCACGTCCGGGCATTTCTCGCGGGCATCGAGCG
>JBBSFO010000650.1:0-3214 GCA_038238655.1 Thermomicrobiales bacterium
GCGCCGATGCCGGGGACATCGGGCGGGCTGACCGTGCCGTCGTCGTTGAGGCGCAGCGTGTGGTGATAGGTCTTGCCCCACATCGGGTCCACGCTGTCCCGATAGAACTCGAGGATCAGCCCGTTCGCGATGGCGGCGACGAGATGGACATGGATGTCCTGCGAGCCGTGCGGCGCGATGTCCAGGTCGTTTGCCTGCGCCAGCGCGACGACCTTCATGAATTCCGTCACGCCGCCAAGCACTTTGGCGTCCGCGTTGAGGATCGCCGCCGCGTTGTGCGCGATTAGGTCGCGGAAGCCGTAGCGCGTGTACTCATTCTCGCCCGTGGCGATCGGGATGCTGGTCGCTTCCGCCAGTTTGCGGTGTCCCTCGTAGTCGTCGGGTTGCACCGGCTCCTCGAACCAGTAGATGTCGTACTCCTCGATCCGCTTGGCGAACTGGATCGCCTGGTAGTAGCGGTAGGCGCAGTTCGCGTCCACGAGCAGCTTGACGTCCGGCCCAATCGCCTCCCGCACCGCCGCGACACGGGCGACATCCTCGCGGATCGGCACCGCACCGACCTTCATCTTGATCGCTTTCGCGCCCATCGCGATATTGTCCTCCATCTCTTGCTGGAGTTCGCGGAGGCCCTTGCCTTCCTCGTAGTAGCCGCCCGCGATGTAGGTGGGGACGCGGTCGCGGAAGCCACCGAGCAGTTTGTACAAGGGCAACCCCGCCACCTTGCCCCGGATGTCCCACAGGCCGATGTCAATCGCGCTGATCGCGCGGGTCGTCAGCCCCCGGCGACCGATCAGCTTGGGGACCCACATCTTGTGCCAAAGGCGCTCGACGTCAATCGGGTCCTCGCCAATCAGCTGCGGCGTCAGGTGCGCGATCGTCGCCTTGCCGATCAGCCCGCCGCCGCCGAGGCCGATGCCAGTGATGCCCTCGTCTGTCTCAATCTTGACGAGGTCGAGGCCGGAGTGCGTGTAGGTATGCAAACCATTCGAGATTGGCTTGTGGCGCGGCCAGCGATATTCTTCGGTGGTGATGCCGGTAATCTTCACACGGTTTCCCTTTCGCTACTCCCCAATCCCGACATGTCAATCCCTCGCACAAGAAGCGGAAATCGAACTGCTACGACGCCAAGGACGCCACGTGAGAAAAGAGAAGGAGTGGATTTCTTCTCTGCATTTCTTGGCGTCCTTGGCGTCCTGGCGGTTCGGATGAACGTCACTGACCGATCCACCATTCCGACTCGCGCAAGGAGCCCCAAACGTTGGGGAAATTCTGAATGCGCTTGTCTACCAGGAAATTGCCCAACTCGAACCACATGTAGCCGAACCACGCCGATTCGTACATCAGGTTCTGCGCCTTGATGAACAACTGCTGCCGGGCCTTGTCGTCGTACGACCCATCCGCCTGATTGAGCGTGTCGAGCAGGCCCGGCACCTTGGCGCGGCTGTAGGCGGAGTTACCACCTTCCGCCCACGTGACGAGCAGGTCGTTGGTCGGGTCCACCGCGACGCCACTGAGGCGGGTCGCCATCTCGAAATCGTTGTTGATGCGGACCTTGTCTCCCCACGCGACCCGCTCGACGATATCGAGGTTGATCTTCACGCCGATCTTGTCGAGCATTGCCTGGATCAGTTGCGCCTGCTGCGTATCCACCTCGCGGTTGTGCGCCGTCAGCCGCACGGTGAGCGGCAGCGTCACGCCAGATTCTTTGATGAGCGCCTTCGCTTTGTCGAGGTCGAAGCCATATGCGGGCACCGTATTGTCGTAGCCGATCGCGCCCGGCACAAACTCATATGGGAGCGGGATGCCAATTCCCTGACCGAGCGCCTTCGCCATCGCGTCGCGATCAATCGCGTACTCAATTGCCTGGCGCAGTTTCAGATTGTCCTTGAACGGCGGCTTGATCGCGTTGAAGAAGAACTGTCGCTTGCTGCCGGCGAACGGGGACTCGATGTAACGCGCGGTGGCGATCTGCTTCGCCGCCGGGACATTACGCCCCGGCACGTTTTGCATGAAGTCCGCCGTCCCGGCGCGCATCTCGTTGAATTGCGTCGTCGCCTCGATAATCACCCGGTACGTCGCGCCGTCCGCATACGGGAGCGGTTTGCCGTCCGCGCCCATCTGCCAGTAGGACTCGTTCTTGGTCACGACGAGTTTGTCGCCTGAGGCGAAACTGACGAACTTGAAGGGGCCGGTGCCCACGGCGTTGGTCTTCAGCCAATCTTCGCCGTGATCGTCGGCGGCTTTCTTCGAAACAATCGCCGCGTTGTTGATCGCGTCGCTGAGTGAGCTGAGAATTGCATCGCTCGGGCGGGAGAGGTTCAGTTGCACGGTGAGTGGGTTGATCGTCTGCGCGGGATTGTTCTTGTCCACGGCGGGCAGGAAGTTCGCGGCGAAGCTCTTGGGATTCTGCACCATCCGCTTGAGATTCCAAACGACTGCGTCCGCGTCGAGCGGCGAACCGTCGTGAAACTTCACGTTCTCTTGAAGTTTGAAGACGATGGTATTACCCGAAACGTCCCACGACTTCGCCAGTTGCGGTTGGACACCGAACTGGCCTTGCGCGTTCGGTCGCCAGGCGAGCAGCCAATCGTAGCAGGCGCTGGCCGTCGGGCCGCTGGCGAAGATCGGGTCCATCGAGACGAAATCGTTGATCTGCATGATCCGCAGTTGCCCGCCGCGCTTGACTGCCCCACTCGCCGTGGTTGAGTTCGCCCCCGATACCGCCGACGCTGCCGCTGCGGTCGGTGCCACCGGTGCGACCGAGGACGCGCTTGCCGCCGTGCTGACGACGGTGACCGGTGTGACGATCTGTGGGACGATTGCCGCCGTGGTCGGCGCTTTGCCGGCAGTCGTCGGCGTCGTGGCAGTCGAGCCGCCGCATGCCGCGAGTATGCTCGCTGTCGCGACACCGCCTATCCCGGCGAGCGCGGCACGCCGCGAGATCCGTGCTTCCGAAGGCATTTTCCCATCCTTTCCGGTCGCCGAAAGACTCAGCGGCCTCCTCGGTGCTTCAGTCGGGGATCGAGCGCTTGCCGCACTCCATCGCCGACAAAGTTGAATGCGAGAACCGTGACGAAAATCGCGATCCCCGGTGCGAAGGCCAACCACGGAGCCGTTTCGAGATACTGCCTGCCCGACTGGAGCATCGCCCCCCAACTCGGTGTCGGTGGCACGACGCCAACCCCCAGGAACGAGAGCGACGCCTCCGTGATAA
>JBBSFO010000651.1:0-3213 GCA_038238655.1 Thermomicrobiales bacterium
ATCACGGAAAGCAATCCCAAACCAACTCCGGCGATCCCAAACGCCATCCGTCGGCCCGGTTGCGCGTCCATCCGCACCCACAGGAGCGCGAGGGTACACAGGAGTGGCACCGTGACAACAAGTACAAGGAGACGCGAGGCGATTGCCGCGCCGAGGGCACATGCGGCTGCTCCCGCAATGGCGGCGCAACGGGCGTCGGCGCGGAGCGTCGTGAACCAGCCCCGTGCCGGGCGCATCAGCAGCAGTGCGAGGGCGATTAGCAGGCACGGCATACCGAAAATGACGAGAAACCCGCCGAGCGGTGACGGCTCGCGGACGCGTGACAATGATCCATAGAGCGACTGGAAATGCGCGAAGAACGGAAGGTAGCAAAGATAGGCGACGACCCCGACCAAACCCGAACAGCCAAGTGTATAGACGACGGTTCGCGACCATGAAAGCCTGCTCGCGCGGTAGCGCACGACGAGCCCAAGCCCCACCAATGCCAGCGCGGTCGGAAAATCCCAGGCGTTCGTGCAATACAACGCACCGAGGACGAGACTCGCCAGCGCCAGCGCTCCCCACGGAGCGATATGGAGCGCGTCGGTCGGTGGAGCAGTCTGCCCTCTTTCTCGGTTGGCAGGGGGCCGGGAGGGGAGGGCGATTGCGACGCTGAGCGCAATGGCGAGGATCGCGAACGGCAACGCGACAACATGCGCATGCAAATCCGCCCAGAGTCCGCTAAAAAACGGAAACTCATTGATCGTGCCGGGGGTGATCCGCGTGCTTTCCCAGAAATCGAAGCGTTCAATTGCCCCGCGCACGCCCACCCCGTCCCGCGCGGCGCGCGCCACTTGACCAACGGCATCGAGGTTGCCAAACAATCCGACCGCCGCCGTTGCGGCCATGCCGCCAACAATCGCGCCACGATCGCGACGCGTCGCGGCGCCGACTTCAGATTGATTGCGCCGCACTGCCACCCAGAGCGCGGCGCCGACCGAAAAGGCCGCGCCCCAGACCATCGCCATCGTGATCGGCACAGCGACATTGAACGCGACTTCCGGCGCAATCCCCGTCAGTTTCATCACGAAGGCGTGGAGATAACTGCCGAAGTAGTAGTAGTTGATATACCCGCCCGCATACCACGGGTCGTACGGCGGGAAATGCGCGCTCCGGAGAATCGCGTTCAGGTGCGCCATCTCAAATGGCTTCTCGCCGCCCCAATAGGTCTGCCACAAATCGGGGTTTTTCAGCCGAAAGGCCAGAAACAGCGCGAAGCCTGCCAGCGTCATGCCCTCAGCGGCCAGCATTGTCCGCCACGATGACCAAAGGAGCGCACCGAACATCGCCCGCTGCCGCCAATAGAGGCTGAGCGCGACGACGCAGCCACTAACAACAACGGCGACACACCACGGCAAGGTAAACGCGAAAAGATGACTGCTCGCGCCTAGCCAGACAACATATGCGCAGGCGAGCCACCCGACCAGCTTTCCCAGCCCCCAGCCCCGATCCGGGAAGCGTTGAAACAACCGCACGACACACGCCCAGCCGATAAGGCCAAACAGTTCGAACAGGACGAGATAGAGCACAACGGCGACGACTCCGCTGCGTCCGACCGTGCCTGCCCAGCTACGATCGGAGACAGTAGGAAGCGCCTCCACAGGACCGGATAGCAGGAGGGATTTCGCAGGCGGATCGCGCTGCGGCAGCGCCTGCGTAGACAGCACGTCGGCGAACAAGGGACGCAATTGTGCGACACTCAATGTCTGCGTCTTGCGGAAGATCGTCACGCGCGGATGATCGTAGACGGTGAAGCTCTCGTCCGCACCCTGATCGCGGATCTGCCACGGCCCGAGATGCGGCGACACTGTTTCGTCATACACCTTCGTGAAACCGAGCTGTCCCGCGAAGAGCAGATCGTAGTACCGGATCGTCACCGGGTAGCGCCACGGCAATTTCGGGATCGAACCGTACAGGCGATTGCTGGAGAGCACGATCGCGTCGGACTGCCCGAGTGCGCGTGCGACATACTGCAAGCGCGCGTCGCCACTCCCTTCATCGGGGTACCAATCGAGGCCCGTGCATTCATTCGGATTGGTGGCGCTTAACCGGACGCAACCGTACGCCGGGGCGCCAGGTACCGGGAGAGGGAGTGAATCGTCCCAGACCTCTGTCGCCACCGCCGCTTTGGCTGGGAGGTTCGCGGCCATCCAATCGCTCGCCGTGGCACGAGTGTGCGGTCTGTCATAGATCGTCGAGAAGGCAACTGCCCATAGCGCCGTACCGATCAGCACGACACCCGCAGCCACGCGCCCACTCATCCGCAGGACCATAATCGCCGGTTTCCAGCGCGCAGCGACGCGATAAGATCGCGCGTGGGTGAGATCGCGAATCACCGCAACGCCGAGCACGATCAGCGCAGGATAGACTGGCTGGAGGTAGCGCATGAACTTCACCGACTGCGGGATCGTGTACAGCAGGTACGGCACGATCCAGGCAAGGAGAATCAGGTCCACGGTGGCCCGTCGCCGCCAGGCACGCACCAATGCCCACGCGAGACCGGCGAGTGTCAGGACGCCGAGCGCAGGCCCCATGCCCCAGAGCACGAGATTGCGCAGGTGATAGATTAGACCCGTCCCGACATACTGCCGGGTATAGGGATAGTCGAGGTCGCCACGCACGAGCCGCGCCTGTGTGCCGATTGCATCGAAGTACGTGTGCAAGCGGAGGAGCGCGTACGGCTCGGACAACGCGAAGGTGATCAGCGCCGACCAAAACGTCGTCAACGCCAGATAGAGCACGCGCAATGGCGGGGAAACAGCTGCGTCGGCACCACCATCGCGCGCAGGGTGGGCGCGGAGCGACACGAGCGCGAGCGAGGCGATAGCGGGGAAAGCGAGAAAAGCAACCGACGCTTTCGAGGCGACCGCCGCGCCGACCAGCGCGCCCGCGAGCACGAAATTCGCCGTGCGCTGCCGCTCCGCCGCCCGCACGAAGGCGAGCACCGCAGCCGTCGCAAAAAAGGTCACCCAGGTATCGGTCGCGAAAAAGTGCGCCAGTTGAATCTGGAGGACGCAGACCGCAAACAATGCCGCCGCGAGATTGGCATAGACGCGCCCATACCGCCGGGCAAGCGCATACACAAGAAGCAATGTGCCGACGTCGAGGAGCGCCGACAAAACGCGCCCGACGAGGTAAATATGATCGTAGTCCGTCCACGGCATACCGGTGACG
>JBBSFO010000652.1:0-3210 GCA_038238655.1 Thermomicrobiales bacterium
CATCGAGCCGGGGCAGACGGTCGCGGTCCTCGGCACGACGGGTTCGGGCAAGAGCACGCTAATGAACCTCCTACCCCGTTTTTACGATGTGACGGGCGGCGCGGTGACGGTGGACGGCCACGATGTGCGTCGGGTGACGCTCGCCAGCCTGCGTGGGCAGATCGGCATTGTGTTGCAGGAAACGCTCTTGTTCAGCGGTTCAGTGCGGGACAACATCGCCTATGGGAAGCCGACCGCGACGCAAGACGAGGTCGAAGTGGCGGCACGGGCTGCGCAGGCGGACGGGTTTATCCGCGCTTTGCCAACGGGGTACGAGACGATCATCGGCGAGCGCGGCGTCGGGCTGTCTGGGGGACAGCGGCAACGGATCGCCATTGCCCGTGCTTTGCTCGTGGACCCGCGTCTGCTCCTGCTCGACGACAGCACCTCCGCCGTGGACGCCGAGACCGAATCGCTGATCCAGGAGGCGCTCGATCGCCTGATGCGCGACAGCCGCCACACCGCCTTCGTGATTGCCCAGCGCATCAGCACCGTGCGGGACGCCGACCTGATCCTCGTCCTAGACGAGGGCAAAATCGCCGCGCAAGGCACCCACGCGGAACTCCTGCGCGACAGCCCGCTCTACAACGACATCCTCGGCTCCCAACTCACCGCCGACACTACCGAACCCGTCGTGGCAGGGGACTGAAATATGAGCACAGAGATCGCAGAGGACACAGAGAACACAGAGAGCAGATTGTTATGAAAGAGCCAAAGACCTTTTCTCTTTTTCCTTCTCTCCCCTCTGCGATCTCTGTGCTTAATCATTCCCCGAGGAGGTAGGTGTGGTGCAGGTGATGCGGGTGGCGGCGGAGACGGCGGAGGAGCGGGCGCGGAACCGGGGGGCGACGGCGCGGCGGCTCGTGGGGGAGATGGCGCCGTATCGGGCGCGCATCCTGATCGGCTTCGGCTTTGTCGTCCTCGGGGCGGTGGCACAGGCAGCGGGACCGTTTTTGATCGGGCGGGCGATTGACCAGGCGATTTTGCGCGGCGACCGGCCGGGGCTGACACGGATCATGCTCGCGCTGCTCGTCGTCTATGCCGTTGGGGCGCTCGCGTCGCGCGGTCAGGTCTGGCAGGTCGGCGCGATTGGGCAGCACGTCCTCGCCTCATTGCGCACCCGGCTCTTCGACGGCTTCCAACGTTTGCCGCTCGGCTTCTACGACCGCCGCCCGATCGGCGACCTGATGAGCCGGGTCATTAACGATGTGGATACGCTCAATCAACTGCTCTCGCAGGGGCTGACGCAACTCGTCGGATCGCTCTTCAGCCTGATCGGCATTCTCGTCGCGATGGTGACGCTCAATCTGCCGCTGGCGCTCGTCAGTTTCCTCATCATCCCCGTTATGCTCTTGGTGACGACCTCCTTCGCGCGCCGGGCACGCAAAGCGTTCCGCATGACGCGAGAAACGGTCGGCGATGTGACGGCGGAGTTGCAGGAGGAGATCACCGGCGTGCGGGAGGCGCAGGCATTCAACCGCACCGAGGAGAATATCGAGCGGTTCCGCAAGCGGAACGCCGCCAACCGCACCGCAAATGTTCAGGCCGTCGCGATCACCTCCGCCTTTTCACCGACGATTGATGTGCTCAGTACGCTCGCCACCGCGCTGGTGATCGGCTACGGTGGCTACCTCGTTTTCCACGATGCGCTGACGATCGGTGTGCTAGCGGCGTTTTTGATCTACGTGCAACAGTTTTTCCGGCCAATCCAACTCGCCTCGCAGGTCTACACGCAATTGCAGGCGGCGCTGGCGGGTGGGGAGCGCATCTACGCCATCCTCGATGAAGAGCCGGAACCCGCCGATCCGCCCGGCACGCCCGCCCTCGGGCAGGTCGCGGGAGAGATCGTCTTCGATCATGTCACGTTTGCCTATAACCTTGGCACGCCAGTGCTGCACGATGTCTCGTTCCAGATTGCGGCGGGGCAGACGGTCGCGCTGGTCGGGCAAACAGGGGCGGGCAAGACGACGATTGCCAACCTCATCCCGCGCTTCTACGACGTGACGAACGGCGCGATAGCGGTTGACGGCCAGGATGTGCGCGCCGTGACGCGACAAAGCCTGCGACGGCAGATCGCCATCGTCTTGCAGGAACCCTTCCTGTTCAGCGGCACGATTGCGGCGAATATCGGCTACGGGAGGTTGGACGCGACGCGGGAGCAGATCGAGGCGGCGGCGCGAGCGGTGGATGCGCACGGCTTCATCGCGGCGCTCCCGGCTGGGTACGACACCGTGCTCGGCGCGGCGGGCGGGACGCTCAGCCAGGGGCAGCGGCAATTACTCGCCTTCGCCCGCGCCATCCTTGCCGACCCGCGTATCCTGATCCTCGATGAGGCGACGAGCAATATTGACACGCGCACCGAGGCGACGATCCAGCGCGCTCTCGGTACCCTGCTCGCGGGCCGGACGAGCATCGTCATCGCGCACCGCCTGAGCACGATCCGCAACGCCGATCTCATTCTTGTCGTCGAGGGTGGGGAGATTGTCGAGCGCGGTACGCACGATGCACTGCTGCGCGCGGGTGGCCGCTACGCTGATTTGTCGCGGCGGCAGTTCCGGGATGTGGCGGTGGCCCCCCTTTAGTCCGCTCATGTGCTTCCCCGTGTACAATCTCGCAGACGGTGTTCATACAGAACGAAAGGGGTGGCACAATGAAAGCGGCGAACGACTTCAAGGCGTTCATTCTCCGGGGCAATGTCGTTGATCTGGCAGTTGGTATCATCATCGGGGCGGCGTTCGGGACGGTCGTCGCCGCCTTCGTCAAGGACCTGATTACGCCACTCATTGCGGCGATCGGCGGTCAGCCGGACTTCTCCACCGTCGGCTTCACGATCAACAAGAGCCGCTTCCTCGTCGGGGATTTCATTAACACGCTCATTTCGTTCCTAATCGTCGCGGCGGTCGTCTTTTTCTTTGTCGTCCGGCCCGTCAATGCGCTGATGAACCGACGCAAGACCGAAACGCCCGTCGAGGCGATGACGCGCGAATGTCCCTACTGCCTGAGCAGTATCCCAGTCAAGGCGAGTCGGTGCGCCTTCTGCACGCAGGAAGTGCCGACGATGGCGGCAACGGGCATGACTCGGTAAGCGGGGCCATATCTGATACAGTGGCCCAGCAGCGGCACGCGCTGCTGGGGGCATCGCAGTTATTCGGTTCTCGCGAAGGAGTAGAC
>JBBSFO010000653.1:0-3209 GCA_038238655.1 Thermomicrobiales bacterium
AGAACCAACAATAGATCTCCGTGCCGAGGGTAACAAAGCAATCGCTGTGCCACGACGATGGTAGCGGTGCCGGATCGATGGGGAGGGGGATACGCGCCGTCGGCGGTGGCGGCGCGCGGGCACGGGAGAGTAAGGTAGGAGCCGGAACTCGCCTCCGGTGCGGTGCACTATGCACGCGGGATGCCACGCCCAGGGGGCGGCATCGCCGCGGCGTGGCACCGTCGCATACGCCTCCGGTGCGTAGACACAATGAGACATTGCTAAAGGGGGTATGAGAAGGGCCCGTAGAGCGCTCACGCGAGCCGCCGCAGCAAGAGCCGGATGCCCGCCAGATAGATCAACGCCTCGCTCGTCGAAGGTAGCCGCTCGTAATCCTTGCTCAGCCGCCGATACCGTCCCAGCCACGCGAATGTTCGTTCGACCACCCAGCGCCGTGGCAGCACGTTGAATCCCGGCTGGTAGCCCATGACCTCGAGTAGCTCCGGATCGTATCGCTTCAGTTGCCGCCACCATGGATAGACCACCTCGACCGCACTGCCGGTGGTCGTGTTCGCCCACTGCCGGAACGCACCCGCGTACCCTTGATCCGCCCAGCTATGCCGCAGCCGTGGGAACCGTCCGCCGAGCGTATTCAGCACCAGTTTGCCGCCCGCTCGGTCGTGGACATCCGCGGGATGGACGACCGCCGTAAGTACGAGCCCCATCGTGTCGACGACGATGCTGCCCAGAGGGCGCCCGCGCTTGCGCCCGTTGACTTTCTTGCCGCCATCGAAGCCATGCGGCCCGCCCTGCTCGGTCGTCTTCGCGCTCTGGCTGTCGATGATCCCGGCACTCGGTGTCGGCTCCCGCCCGGCGCGTATCCGTACCCACTCGCCTAGGCGGGTGTGCACGCGTTCCCACGTCCCGTCCATCCGCCAAGCGCGGTAGTCGTGATGGACGGTAGGCCAAGGGCCGTATTCGCGCGGCACATACCGCCAGGCACAGCCGGTGCGCACGAGGTAGCCGATGCCATCCACGATGACACGCAGGTTGACCGAGCGGGGCGAGCAGTGCCCATTCTTGGTCGGTGCGGTCGCTGGGGTAGCCGGATGAGGACATACGCATAGCTCCGAGACGCGTCCGATGAACGTCACGGTCACTCTATACCCGCTCTCGCACCCTTCTCAGACAGCTTCTAATCTCGACTTTCCCCATTTGGCATGAGATGAAGCGACAGAGTATGCTCGGTACCACTCGACCAAGAGGAGGTCCCGATGCATACCCTGCCGCCCGCGATGATACTGCTGCTGCGCCCCTTCGCACCACTCTTCTCCAAACGGGTCTGGGCGCACGTCCAAGTGCTGCTCGCCGGAGCGATCCTCGCACCCGCCCAGCGCACGGTCACCGCCGCCTTGCGCGTCGTCGGCTTGGGCCACTCTCCGCACTTCCAACGCTACCATCGTGTCCTCAGTCGGGCCTCGTGGTCATCGCTCGCTGCCAGCCGGATCTTGCTGCGCCTACTCGTCGCGGCGTTCGTCCCCGATGGCCCGCTCGTCGTCGGCGTGGATGAGACGCTGGAACGCCGTACGGGTGCGCAGATCGCCGCCAAGGGGGTCTACCGCGATGCGGTGCGTTCCTCGCACCGCCACTTCGCCAAAGCGACTGGGCTGCGCTGGGTCTGTCTGATGCTGCTCGCGCCGATCCCGTGGGCAAACCGGGTCTGGGCACTCCCGTTTCTGACCGCCCTCGCCCCGTCGGAGCGCTATGACACTCAGCAGGGACGCCGCCATAAAGCGCTCACCGACTGGGCGTGGCAACTGCTGCTCGTCGTGCGCCGCTGGTGGCCGCAGCGCGCGATTGTCGCCGTCGCCGACAGCGGCTACGCCGCGATTCGCTTGCTCGCCCGCTGCATCGCACTGCCGCAGCCGATCACGGTGATTACCCGCTTGCGCCTTGATGCCGCGCTGTACGAACCCGCGCCGCCCCGCCAGCCGCACCAGAATGGCCGACCGCGCAAGAAAGGGGTGCGGTTGCCGACACTGGCGGCAGGCGCGACCGATCCCGCCACCGACTGGCAGGCGGTCACCGTGATCGATTGGTACGGCAAGGGGGAGCGGGCGGTTGAACTGGTCAGCGAGGCCGCCGTCTGGTACCACACCGGCCTGTCGCCGGTGCCGATCCGCTGGGTGCTGATCCGCGATCCGCAACAGCATTTCGCGACCCAAGCCCTGCTCTGCACCGATTTGACGATCGCGCCAGCGCAGATCATCGCCTGGTTCGTGCGGCGGTGGCAGATGGAGACAACCTTCGAGGAGGTGCGGCGGCATCTCGGCGTTGAGACCCAGCGGCAATGGACGGACAAGGCGATCCGCCGCACGACACCGGTCCTGCTCGGCCTCTTTTCATTGGTGACGCTGCTCGCCCATCCGCAGTTGACCGCGCATCCCGGCCCGCTCCGGCAGGCAGCGTGGTATCGCAAACGGGCACCGACCTTCGCAGATGCACTGGCCTTGGTGCGACAGGAGATCTGGGTGCATGAGACTTTTTGTCTGTCCAGTGACGACGCGGAAATGGTGAAAGTCCCCCGCGTACTCATCGCACGCTTGACGGAGACGCTCTGCTACGTTGCCTGATTGGGGAAAGTCGAGATAAGAGCATGTGTGTAAAGTGCTTGGGAGCGTGTAGACTGCGGCGCATGACGAAGCAATCGTACCCCTCCGACCTGACGGATGCCCAATGGCAGGTCCTCGCCCCGCTCATCCCGCCAGCTAAGCCCGGCGGGCGAAAGCGGAGCGTCGATGTCCGCGCTGTTGTCAGCGCGATCTTCTATCGCACCAAGACCGGATGCCAATGGCGGCAACTGCCGCGCGACTTCCCACCCTGGGGCACGGTCGCGGGATATTACCGCATCTGGCGGCGAGCGGGCGTCTGGCAGACGATCCACGATACGCTGCGGGAGCAGGTGCGCACCAAGGCGGGGCGAGAGCCGACGCCCTCGGCGGCGATCATCGACAGCCAGTCGGTGAAGACGACCGAAAAAGGGGGCCGCGCGGCTTCGATGGCGGGAAGAAGATAAAAAGGCGCAAGCGCGGGTGCCCTCGTATATTAGTGATGACGGTTCGCGGCGGAAGGTGAGGACGCGGGTGCCCATGCAGCAACGACTGCGTCCCAGAGAGTGTCCCCCATCCGCCGGGGCGCGGCAAGTCTGGACCGTATCGAGTGGCGATGAC
>JBBSFO010000654.1:0-3194 GCA_038238655.1 Thermomicrobiales bacterium
ATACACCGCTTTGGGTCTTAAATAGTTGCTGCCCTCACATCATACTATGGAGGGTATATCAAAGATATATTAACGAATGAAGCGGCTCCATAGTCTCGGCATTAGGACGGGAACGGCGCATTCGGTTGCTACACGGCCTCCGCCGACGCCAACTGACACGGATAGGCGGGGTCGCCCGTCTCTACCTGGAGGGTTGGATGGACGATCTCGAACCGCTCGTGCAGGCCGTCTACTGCCTGGCACAGCAGTGCATCAATGGTTGCGTCCCGTTGGGGAACGACGAGATGTGCCGTGAGCGCGGTCTCAGTCGTACTCATGCCCCAGATGTGCAGATCGTGCACCGCCGTGACGCCCGGTAGACTTACAAGATAGTCGCGCACCACGTCTATCTCGATCCCCTCCGGCACCGCGTCGAGCGCGAGGTTGACCGAATCGCGCAGGAGATCCCACGTCTCGTACAGCACGATCGCGACGATGATCAGGCTGACCAGAGGATCAATCCATGCCCTACCCGTCAGAAGGATTGCGGTCCCCGCGACGACTACACCCGCAGCAAGGCCGGCGTCCGACGCCATATGGACGAACGCGGCGCGGATGTTGATGTCGCCCTTACGCCCCGACATGAAGAGGAGCGCCGTCGCGCCGTTAATGAGGATGCCAATCGCGGCGACCCAGATGACGGTCTTCCCCTCAACCTTGCCGGTAGTACCGAAGCGGCGTGCCGCCTCCCAGGCGATACCGCCCATCGTCACGAGCAGGACGACGGCGTTGATCAGCGCGGCGAGGATCGAGGAGCGACGCCAGCCGTAGGTGCGCTTCCCCGACGGCTTCCGCTGAACGAGGATGCTCGCCACCCACGCGAGGACGAGAGCCAGCACGTCGCCCAGGTTGTGCCCCGCGTCGGCGACGAGCGCGATGGAGTGGGCGAAGAGGCCGAAGACGACTTCGAGGACGACATAGGTCGCATTCAGCGCGATGCCAATCGCGAAGGCGCGACCGAAGTTCGCCGGTGCGTGACTATGGCCGCCGTGCTCATGCGCCATGAACGTTGTTTTCTTCCGGCGTCCGTAGAACGCGGAGGGCATTCGCCGTGACGAGGAGGGAGATGCCCATGTCCGCGAAGACGGCGAGCCAGAGGTTCGTGACGCCCGCGAAGGTGAGGGCGAGGAAGATCGCCTTGACGATCAACGACGCGGCGATGTTCTGCCGAATAATGCCGAGCGTCCGGCGCGCGAGGCGGATTGCGTACGGCAAGCGACTGAGATCGTCGCCCATCAGTGCGACATCCGCCGCTTCAATCGCGACATCCGTCCCCGCCGCACCCATCGCCACACCGACAGAAGCGGTCGCGAGGGCGGGCGCATCGTTGATGCCGTCCCCGATCATCGCGACTGGCCCCTCGTCCGCCAGCGCGCGCACCGCCGTCGCCTTGTCAGCGGGCAACAGGTCGGCTCGCACGTCGGTTACGCCCGTCGCGGCGGCGATCATTCCGGCGGTGCGTGCATTGTCCCCCGTCAGCATTACGACCCGGCCGACGAGCGATCGCAGATCGGCCACCGCCCGCGCGCTTTCCGGCCGCACCGCATCGCGCAGTGTCAGCAGGCCGATCATCCGGCCTGCCCGCTCGACGCAGACGACGCCATTCCCCTCGCTCAGATATTCCTCATGGCCCGCCGTGTCCCATAGGCCACGCTCGGTGAACCAACGCACGCTGCCGACGCTCGCCGTCGCGCCATCCACAATGCCGGTGCCGCCACGGCCGGGCACCGCGTGGTAGTCCACCACGGTAGCGCTGAGCGCACCGTGTTCGCGACCCCGACTGTATGCGACAACCGCGCGCGCCAGTGGATGCTCGCTCTGCCGCTCCAGAGCAGCGGCAACGCGCAAGACTTCGGTTTCCGCTACGCCGTCGCAGGTGTGGATGGCAATGACGGTCGGGCGACCGGCGGTGAGCGTGCCCGTCTTATCGAAAGCGACGGTGCGCACCGCCGCGAGCAATTCGAGCGCCAGCCCACCCTTGAAGAGCACCCCGCGCCGCGATGCCGCACCGATGGCCGCAACGAGCGCGACGGGCGTCGAGATGACGAGCGCGCACGGGCAGGCGATAACGAGCAGGATGAGCGCCTTGTACATCCAGCCGCCCCAGTCCCCGACGATCAGCGGCGGCACGACGGCGATCAGCAGCGCGCCGAGGATGACGAGCGGCGTGTAGATGGCGGCGAAGCGATCCACGAATGCCTGGGCGGGCGCTTTGGATGCCTGCGCCTCCTCGACCAGCGCGACGATGCGCGCGAGCGTCGTGTCGTGCGCAGGCTTCGTCGCGCGCACATCAATCGTTCCCTCGCCATTGACGCTGCCCGCGAAGACGGCGCTGCCTGACTGCACCTCAACAGGCACGGATTCGCCCGTGATCGGCGCTTGATCCACCGCCGACTGCCCGGCGACGACCACGCCGTCCACCGGTAACCGCTCGCCCGGTCGCACGCGCACGCGGTCGCCAACGCTGACCTGCGCGACCGGCACGCGATGCTCGTGGTCGTCGTGCAGCCGGTTCGCTTCCGCAGGCGCGATGGCGAGCAACCCGGCGATCTCCCGCCGCGTCCGCTCGACGGTCATCGCCTGCAACAGTGTGCCGACGCCGAAGAGAATCAGCACCGATGCCCCTTCGTCCCACTGACCAATCGCAACCGCGCCGACCGCCGCGACGGTCATCAGCAGGTTCATGTCCGCACGTCGCGCGCGCATTGCGAACCAGCCCGCCCGCGCAATCGGGTAGCCGCTCATCAGCATCCCGGCGATGAATGGCACGGCGCTGACCGGTCGGGGCGCACCGGCGCGCTCGATGACGAAGCCGATCAGCCAGAGCAGCGCGGCAATCGCCAATTCGCGCACCCGCCGCTGCCGCCACCACCCCGATTGTGCCGCCGATGCGGCGGGTGTGCCCCGCAATGTCGCGCCGTATCCCGCCTCCGTCACCGCGCGGACAATCGTTTCCGGCGTCGTTTCCGTCGGCGTGGCGACAACGACGAGCGTGCCGACCGCGAAGTTGACTCGCGCCTCGTGCACGCCGGGCAACCGCGCGACACCGGCCTGTACCGTCTTCGCACAATCGCCGCAGTCCATCCCACTGACCGCAAAGGTCCACGTCGTTTCATCGTCGGGCAACGCGGCAGGTTGCGCCTCCACGCCATAGC
>JBBSFO010000655.1:0-3184 GCA_038238655.1 Thermomicrobiales bacterium
GGTGGATTTCCCGGCCCCGCTCCGCCCGATAATTGCGACCATCTGCCCCGCCGGGATGGAGAACGAAATATCCTTCAGCGCCTCGTGGCCGTTTGGGTAGACTTTGCGGACACCGCGGACTTCAATCATCTGCGCTACGCCCCTATCATGTCGCGTTGACGAACGCGCCTCGGTATCGCCCCCCTCGTTCGGGGACAGTGTGGCGGGGATTCGTGAGCGATCCATATGTGTCGGGTGATGCGATCTTGAACACTCGGTAAAGGCAATGTGAGCGCATCGCGGCAAATCAGGCTGTCGGAGGATCGTTTTTCTCGTATCCAGCATCCGGGGTTTCGCACAGCGCGTCCGCCATGATCTGCACGATCCGGTCGTTGATCTCGTCCCAGCCGCGCTTTTCGGCGATGGCGCGGGCGGTGTGCCCCATGCGGGCCCGGAGATCGGCGTGCGTGGCGAGATGGACGATCCGCTGTGCGAAACGATCCGTGTTGCCCGTGTTGACGAGGTAGCCTGTCACGTCGGGGCGCACGATGTCCGCCGGGCCACCGCGCCGCTGTGCGATGACGGGGAGGCCGCTCGCCATCGCTTCCTGCACCACCTGCCCGAAGGTTTCCGTTTGCGAGGGGAAGACGAAGACGTCGGCGCTCGCGTACATCGTCGCTAATGCCTCACCCGTCAGCGTGCCGGTGAAGTGGACATCCAGCCCGCGCGCGGCGAAGTACCCATGAATCGTCCGCTCGATCTCGGGATTCGCATTGCCGCCGGTGATAACAAGCCGAAATTTCGGGCACTCGCGTTGTCGCTGTGCGAGGCGGATCGCCGTGTCGTAGGCCGCCGCAAGGAAATCGAATCCCTTCTCGATACTGAGGCGGGAAACGCAGAGCAGCAAGACCTCGCCGTTCGGTGCGAGATGGGCGCGCAATGCGTCGCTCCGTTTCCGCGCGTCGAAGAGCGCGCAGTCCACGCCACGTCGCACGATGTGAATGTTCCGCGCCGGAACGCCAAGATCGAGCAAGTACTCCCGGCTCATCGAGGAGGGGCAGAGCACCGCGCGCACGGACGGGTCGCGATAGAGCATGGCGTTCAGCCGGTCCGCCGCCCAACCGGCGGCTGTACCGACCGCGCCCGGCAGATTCAGTCGAGCGTAGAATGCGAGGTCGGTTTGATAATTGGCGACCATCGGCACACCCATTGTGCGCGCCTGCCGCCAGAGTTGCATGCCGAGGCTGGCGGGGCTGGCGAGATAGATGAGATCGGGCCGGAAGAGTCGCCGGATGATGCGCCGCAAGTGAAACGGCGTCACGACGCGCAACTCCGGATTGTACGGCAGGGGGAAACCGCGCAAGCGAACGCACGGCGTCGCTTCCGGTACGGCGCACGACGACCCGGCCTGCCACTCCGGCGCGACTGATGCGACCTGCACACCGCGCGCGCGCAAGTAGCGGAGCAGTTGCTCGGTCGCGCGCGTCACGCCGTTGACCGGGCCGAGCGACTCGGTCGCGACGAGCACACTGCGGTGCGCGAGTGGTAGGGTGGGGGCAATTGACTGTTTCTCGATGATTCGCCGAGAAACGATGAGACCCGGGTCGGCGCTGCGTTCGATCATGGGGCCCTCCAGACGCTGGGCACAAAAAAGCGGATGGCCTCGCACCATCCGCTCGTGTTGCTGTCGCTTCGCCGCCGCATCGTCTGCGGTGCGGGCATCGGTGGCGGTTCGCCCGCCCGCCTGAGCGCGGCGCGAACGTCTTTTCGTTGGGGTGATCGTGGTGATGACATCGGTCGCTCCTCACCAGGTACGTACGCTATAGTTCGATCATAGCAACTATTTTTTGTTGCTTCGACGTGGCAGGAATGAGCGCTTTGTTAGCATGCGGTAAGGATTTTGTCAGCGTTCAGTGTCGGATGGGGAAATTGCTCGTATCGGGTGCGATGGATCATGTACCATGGTCATAGACGCGCGGGATCGGAAGCGATCCCGACGCAAATACCTCGGGAGCAGGATCGGCCCGTTCCCGCGCGGCGACCGGACGGTACGCACAAGGCGTGCCGATCCCCACCGCGCGGGAACGGGTTTTTCGCGGTTTTTTGGGTGAAAAGAAGCGGCGCGACGCGTGTCAGGAGGCGACTTCGACGACGAGGTACTGCCCATCCGCCGCGACCGGGTACGTCTCGGCGACGTACGGCCCCGGCACCTTGCCGGGAGGAGGCGAAGTATCCGTGGCGAGCGCTTCGCCCGGCTCGACGCTGACATCGTAGCGGCGCACGCGGAGTCGTTCAGGGTCGCACCACGACTGCCCGGTGCGGATGTCGAACTCCCAGCCGTGCCACGCGCAGGTGAGGATTTCGCCCGCGCGGGTGTATTCCACTTCGCCCGGTGCCCGCGCCTGCACCATCCCCCAGAGCAATCCCTCGCACAATGGCCCGCCCTGATGCGGGCAGCGGTTGCGCAGCGCGAAGAACTCGCCACCCACATTAAAGATGCCGATAGATCGCCCAGCGACGGTAACGATCTTCCGCCCGCCCGGCGGTATCTCCTCCACCCGCCCTACCACATGCCGTGCCACTGCTGCTTCCCTACGGGAGTGAGTAACGAGTAACGAGTAGCGAGTAACGAGTAACGAGTGCCAGGCGTCATCTCGTCCACTCGTTACTCGCTACTCGTTACTTCCCCCAGGAGCCGGTCGCCGTAGAGGGCGAGGGCGTTGTCGTAATAGATTTTGCGGCGCACATCGTCCGGGAGGCGGGCGGGGATCGCGGTGTCGGGCGCGTCCCAATCCCAATGGGCATAATCACTCGCGAAGATCAGATGGTCCGCGCCGACCTGTTCGATCAACCACGGCAAGTCCTCCGGCCGGTCCGGTTCCTCGACAGGCTGCGTGCAGAACCAAACGTGATCGCGGATGTACTCCGAGGGGCGGCGCGCGAGGTGCGGTGTCTCATCGCGGAGTAGGTCATACGTGTTATCTAATCGCCATAGTAAGGAGGGAACCCAGGCAAAGCCATTTTCCGCCGAAACGACGCGGAGCGTCGGGAAGTGCGCGAAAACGCCCTCGACGGCGAGGCTAATGAGGTTCGCCTGCATGGATTGCGATGGCCCGACATGATCCTCGATATAGAACGACGGCCAGCCGCAGCCCGTGATCGGCTGCCCACCCGAGCCGAAGGCATGCGACATCACCGCCAAACC
>JBBSFO010000656.1:0-3182 GCA_038238655.1 Thermomicrobiales bacterium
AACGATATGCTCGTCATCTATGAACTCCACGTCGGTGATTTCACGGGCGGCGATGGTGATGACGGTAAGGGACGCTACGACGATGTCGTTGCCAAACTGCCCTATCTTGCCGATCTCGGCATTACGGCGATTGAACTGATGCCCGTACAGGAGACGGCGGGCGATTACTGGGGCTATCTGCCCAAGTATTTCTATGCCCCCGAAACGGCATACGGCGATCCCGGCGACCTCAAGCGGCTTATTGACGCCTGCCACGGCCACGGTATCCGCGTCATCCTCGATAAGGTGACGAATCACGCCGGGTCGGAATGCCCGCTGGCGCATATTGATCACGATTATTGGTTCTATCACGAGACGACTGACCAGTTTCAGTATGGCCCGAAATTCAACTACGAGTTTCACGACGACGAGCGAAACGAGTATCCGGCACGCGCTTTCATGCTCGGCGCGCTTCAGCAGTGGGCCGAGGCGTTCCATGTGGACGGTATCCGCTTCGACGCGACCCGCATCATGGGGAACATGGAATTCCTGCGTGAAGCGTCCGAGGCAATCTGGCACAAGGAAGGTGGCTTCAAACCGTTCGTCCGCATCGCCGAGCATCTGCCCCTCGATCCCGCTGTCGTGGAGAACGATGGGCCGATGGATGCCGCCTGGTTCGTCAATTTCGCGCATCAACTGGCGAGTACGCTCATTGGGCAACCGCTGGACGGCAGCGATCCCAACAGTTGGGACGGCTTGATTGAAGCGCTCGACCCACGGCGCGCCGGGTTCACCTCGTCCCAGCATCTCGTCCGCTACATCGCCAGCCATGACGAAGAACGGCTGCTCCATCGCATTCACGCGGCGGGGATTGAGGGCGAAGAAGCGCTCAGGCGGATGCATTTTGCCGTGACATTGCTGCTCACCGGCTACGGCTACCCGATGCTCTACGCCGGCGAGGAGTTCGGGATGGATGCGCCGCGCGTCGTCGGGACGAACAAACTGGCGTGGTCCCGCCTTGACACGCCGGAAGGGTCGGGGCTGCACGACCATTATCGCCATTTGATTGGGTTCCGGCGCGAGCATCCCGCACTACGCGGCGAAACGCTCGACATTAGTCATCATGACCCGGAGGCGCGCGTCGTCGCCTACCATCGCTGGGATGAAGGCGGCGACCGCGTCGTCACCGTCGCGAACTGCTCCGCGAACGATCAGGGCGGTTACACCGTGGCCGGATGGCCGACTGATGGCCCCTGGCGCGACATCCTCACCGGCGATGTGATCGAAGCGCACGATCTGATCCTCACTGCTACGCTCGGCCCGTGGCAGACACGCGTCTTCATCCGCTCTGAAGATTGAAACGGGGAGAATCGCAGAGGCGCAGAGAACGCAGAGGACGCAAAGAAATTCAGGGATGAGTTTGGGAAATATATTCTCCTCCTCTCTATGCCCTCTGCGGTTCTCCCCGGTTTTCAATCTTCTTGTCTTGTGAGGGGAACCATTCAGGTGATCTTGCGAGAAGTGAGGGAGACGCATACGCTAGAGAGTGAGCGGGCCTTTTCGGATTCGCCGTTCCGTGAAGCGGTTGCGCACGCGTTTCCACGCTCGACATGACAGGTGCGTCTTCATTGTGGGGCATGTGATTTAACGGAGACGGTATGCTTTTTCCGACGCTCACCTTCGCCGTTTTTTTTGTGCTCGTCTATCCCGCGTACTGGTTCCTCCGCGAGCGCGGCGGGTGGGCGTGGAAGCCCTTTATTCTCGCTGCCAGTTACATCTTTTATGGGTTCTGGGATTGGCGCTTCGTTTTCCTGATTATCGCCTCGACGATCATTAATCAATGGCTCGCCGTCTGGATTGACCCGCCCGGCTATCGGTTCCGGCGGCCGCTCCTGGTGATGGCGGTTGCCTTCAATCTCGGCCTGCTCGGCGTGTTCAAGTACTACGGCTTCTTCATAGATTCGCTCAACACGAGCCTGCATCGCCTCGGTATCGGCACGCGCCTGCCGATACTGGAAATCATCGTGCCAGTCGGCATCTCCTTTTTTACCTTTCAGGCGATCACCTATATAGTGGACATCTACAAAGGGAAGATCAAACCCGCCTCATTGATTGATTTCGCGGTTTATCTCGCGTTCTTCCCGCACCTCGTCGCGGGGCCAATCGTGCGGGCGGCCGAATTTATCCCGCAACTCCGGCAGGCGCAACCCGTCGAGCGGCGACAGGCGAGCCGGGCGGCGTGGCTGATCGGTATCGGGTTGTTCAAAAAAGTCGTGATCGCCAGCAATGTCGCCACGGCGATTGTGGACCCGGTCTTCGCCTTACCGGGGCAGCACAGCGCGCCGGAGATTTTGCTGGCGGTCTATGGCTACGCCGTGCAGATCTATGCCGACTTCAGCGGGTACACCGATATGGCCATCGGCATTGCGCTCCTGCTTGGCATCACCTTTCCGCAGAACTTTGACCGTCCCTACACCGCGATTTCCATTCAGGACTTCTGGCGGCGCTGGCACATGACGTTGTCCCGCTGGCTGCGCGACTATCTCTATATCCCGCTTGGCGGGAGCAGGGACGGGGAAGTGAAGCGGTACCGCAATCTGATCCTCACGATGACGCTCGGCGGGTTGTGGCACGGCGCATCGCTCACGTTCGTTGCCTGGGGGCTGTACCATGGGCTGGGGCAGGCGGCGGAGCGCTGGTTCAGCCAACGCCGGGCGGGGGACGAGCGCGATGAAGCGGCGCAGCCTTCCGTCGCCCGGCAATGGCTTGGCCGCTTTTTCACCTTCAATTTTGTCTGTGTCGGTTGGGTGCTCTTCCGGTCCGATAATTTCGGCACCGCAGTCACGGTGTTGGTGCGGTCGGTGACGGCGTGGGGTTCCGCCGCGCCGCTCGTGACGGTCAATCTCCTCGTCGTCGTTGCCGCCGCGCTCGTGATGCAGTATTTTCCGGTTCGTCTCAGCCATCGGTTGGAAATCGCCTTCGCCGAGCCGCCGCTGATCGTGCAGGGCGCGGTGATGGGGGTCGTCGTCGCGCTGATTTTCGCGCTCGGCCCGAAGGGCGTCGCACCGTTCATTTATTATCAGTTCTGATAGAATCGCGGCGAGCCGAAAGAACCGCGAGGTGCGACCGATGGCCCGTGTGACTCGTATCGAACCGACGACCGATCTCCGCCCGATGGGCGAGGGAACGTACACCCGCGCGCA
>JBBSFO010000657.1:0-3179 GCA_038238655.1 Thermomicrobiales bacterium
GGCGGCTCTCGAAAGAGGCGCTGGCGGAAATGCGCGCGCTCCTATTCCAATTGCGCCCCGTCGCGCTGGAGGAGGAAGGGCTGGTCGAAGCGCTCCGGCGGCACATCGAGTCGCTGCAACGGCGCGACGGCCCGGCGCTCACCTTCGCCACGACGGGCGCGGAGGAACGACTGCCCTTGTCTATTGAAGAAGCGCTTTTCCGGGTGGCGAGCGAGGCGGTGGGCAACGCGCTCAAGCACGCCCGCGCGACAACGATCGCCGTCGCGCTTGACATCCGCGACGGGGCTGCCGTACTGACGGTACGGGACGACGGACGAGGCTTCGACCGTGCGAGGCATCAGCCGCAACCGGGCCATCTCGGGCTACCGGGCATGCGGGAGCGCATCGAGCGGATCGGCGGCGTGCTCCAGATCGAAAGCATGCCAGGCACGACCGTCATCGCGCGCGTCGCGATTCCCGCCCCGTAGCCGCAGTTCGCGTGAGGGTATGCGATGGAAACGCAAGTACAAACGATCCTCTCCGAACTGCGCGGGCTGCTCGAAGCGTGCTACGGCGAGCGGTTGAAGCGGATCGTCCTCTTCGGGTCGCAGGCGCGCGGCGACGCGGATCCTGAATCGGACATTGATGTCCTCGTTGTCCTCGCCGGGCTGGTGGACAATACGGAGGAGCATAAACGCACGCGCAACATGCTCTACGACTTGATGTGCGTGCATGAGTGCATCTTGATTAGCTGCATTTTCATGGATGAAGAGCGCTTCACAAGAGAGCGGAGTCCGTTGCTGCTCAATGTGCGATAGGAGGGTGTTGCTGTATGATGCCCGAACAAGGGACTCTTCTCGAAGACGCGTGTGACAATATCCGCGCCGCTCGTCTGCTCGCCGATCAAGGACTCTATGGAATCGCAGTGTCGCGCGCATACTACGCGATGTTCTATGTCGCGCAAGCGTTCCTGCTCGGTGACGGGATGGCATTTTCCAAGCATTCTGGAGTAATTGCCGCCTTCGGGCAATATTTCGCGAATGTCGGTCGGTTGCCAAAAAGTTTCCACCGCATTCTCATTGATGCAGCAGACTGCGGATCACGAGCGACTACAGTCGTCTGCGGACAGTGACGGCTGAACAAGCTGAGGGGCAAATCGCCCAGGCGAAGGAATTTTTCGAAGTCGCCGAACGTGTGATTGGCCCGCTTGCATCGCCCAATACGGAAGCGAAGTGAGATTATACCGGCTCGTACGATGGCGTCGGACAGTACACGGATGTGAAGAAAGAAAATCGAGGGAGCGAATGAGTAGCGTGATGCCATTGCCGGAAAAGAAGATTCGCGTTCTGGTTGCGGACGATCATAGCGTCGTGCGACAAGGATTGCGGATGTTCCTGCTTGTCCAGCCGGATATGGAGTTGGTCGGGGAGGCGCAGAACGGGCGTGAGGCGGTGGCACTTGCCGCGAAGCTCGTGCCCGATGTCGTGCTGATGGACCTCCTGATGCCGGAGATGGACGGGGTTGCGGCGACGGCGGCGATTAAGGCCGCGTGCCCCGCGACGCAGGTACTCGTCCTGACGACATTTCTGGAAGACCGGCGCGTCGCGGAGGCGATCCAGGCGGGGGCGGTCGGCTTTCTGCTTAAAGAGATCGAGGCGGACGACCTCATCAAAGCGGTGCGCGGCGCGGCGCGGGGCGAGCCGCAACTTCACCCGGACGCGGCGCGGATGCTGATGGGCCTCGCCACGCGCCCGAAGCCCGCCCCAGACCCTGCCGCAACGCTGACCGACCGTGAGCGGGACGTGATTGCCCTGCTCGCCGAAGGGCAGAGCAACAAGCAGATCGCCCGTGAACTCTCGATTAGCGAGACGACGGTAAAGGGGCATGTCGCCAACATCCTCGGCAAGCTCGAACTCGTTGACCGCACGCAGGCTGCGGTGTATGCCGTTCGCAACGGCCTCGCACGGGAAGTCCGCTCGTCATAAAAGGGTGCGTTTCACATGGAAACCCGTATTGTGCCGCCACACTCGCCTGGGAGTACGGTGACCCGCCGGGCGCTGATGCTGCGGTGCCCGGTCTGCGGGCAGGGGTGGCTCTTCCGGCGTATGACGATGTTGACGCACTGCGCGCAGTGCGGGTTCCACTTCGAGCGGGAAGTCGGCTACTTCACGAACACCGCCGTTGTTAATTATGCCGTAGCGAGCTTGCCGATCCTTTTCATTGTCGCACCGCTCGCTTACCTGCGACCGCATGCAATCGCGCTGGAAATCGGCATCGGCTTCCTGTTTGCCATCGCGTTGCCGCTCCTCTGCTTCCGCCATGTGCGGAGCCTCTGGCTGGCGATTGACGTGCTCGTCCGTCCACCCGTCGCGGTGGAGTTCGATAGGCTGGATACGCAGGAACCGTAAGGCGAAAATTGTGGGTTGGCTGGTGTTGCGACGTTGGCGAGTCGTCCGGGGTATTTCGTGCTATGCTAGAGGTGATGGCAATGGACGCACTATCGAGGGAAGGAGGACGTGATGGTCGGGCGAAGTAAGAAACGGTGTGACCCGAGTCCCAACCGCGAGCAGATGCGCCCGGATAGGGATGTCGTTGTGCATCGCAGGAGCACGCGGGAGCCTGCACGGTATGTCCCGCAAATCTACGTAACCCGCGAAGTGAGCGTGCTGGATCTGCTTGATCGCAACGATGACGAGGACGCAGACTCCTCGGCGCGCGCCCGTCGCTGATGACCGCCCCATCGGCACCATTAAGAATCTACCTCGACACAAGTATCGCTGCCGCCGCCATCATCGGCGGCAGCGCCCATTCACAGGCGAGTCAGGACTTCAGCGCGGAACTTTCACGGGCCAATAGTGCCGTCTATTTCTCCCGTTTGGTGCGCATCGAAATCCTGCAGATGCTGAAAAAGTATGCGACGAAAGACCTCGCGCCTCCGCAACTGCAACGGGCTTTCCAGTTGGATCAATTCTCGCAAAACTTAATGATCCGCCAACGATGGCTAGATTTCGGCATGCGCCAATTGGACGCACTGGTGGGGACGTTCTACCGAGCATATGAGTTGCCGATTCAGATGCAAACCTGTCAACACTGCATGAATATCATGTCCCAATACAACTTGGACTCCCACGACGCGATTCACGTTGCGACCGCGATGCACAATAATCTGCGGTACTTTGCGACGGTGGATCATGACTTTA
>JBBSFO010000658.1:0-3174 GCA_038238655.1 Thermomicrobiales bacterium
CCGACGCTGCGGGCGGCGCGGTACACGGGCGGCTTATGGGTCGGCAAGTTCCTCAAGACGGTCACGTACCAGTCGTTCACGCGGCGTGCCTCCATCGAGATGGCGCGGCAGTGCGCGATCGAGTGCGCGGCGGAGGGGATGATCGCGCACGCGCGCACGGCGACGGTCCGGCTGGACCGATACGACGGTCCGCGAGAATAGCGGAAGATGGGGAGTGAGGCACGCATGACGAAACACGAGCAAGAGAAGACCTTGGAACCGAACGGGGCGAGCGATCCGGGGACGCGGCACGCGGCAACACCCCTCGCGACCAACCCCGTGGACTTCCGCGAGAAGGTGGACATCGTCGACTACGAGCGGGTGGCCGGCACCGGCCAACGCCAATCGCTCGCCGGGTTCGACCCCGACTACACCGACATCGTGGATTACATCATCCGCTGCACGCATAAGATCTGGGAGGAGGGTGGCATCGGCCTGATCTACGACCACTACGCCCAGAACACGACCGTCTGGTCCGATTGGGGGATGACCTACGGCCGGGAGCGCACGATCGAATACACCATCCAGCGCCTCGCGGGCTTCCCGGACTACCGCCTCTACGGCGACGATGTCGTCTGGGCGGGCGACGATGTCGCGGGCTTCCGGACGTGCCACCGCTTCGTCCAGACCGGGCACAACACCGGCTGGAGCAAGTACGGCCCGCCTACGGGTCGGCGCGTCCAGTTCCGCGCCTTCGCCAACTGCGTCGTGCGCGAGAACCGCATCGTCGAGGAGTGGCTGGTCCACGACGAACTGGCGATCGTCCGACAGCTGGGGCTCGATGTCGATGCGGTGCTGCATGACCTCTCCGACCAGGTGGATCGCGACGCCGTCGCGACCATCCCGAGCGAGGTACCCCGCGTCGTCGGGCAGTTGATGCCGGCCGTCTATGCGCCGAAGCATCCCGATCGCTTCGACGTGGGGGACTTCGTCCGCCAGGCGCTCCACGAGATCTGGAACTGGCGGCTTCTCAATAAGATCCCCGCCGTCTACGCCCCGACGTGCACGATCCATGGCCCGTCCGGCCGCAACCTCTACGGGCATGGCGAGATCAAGGCGTTCGTGCTCGATTTGCTCGCCGCCTTTCCCGACGCGATGCTGGAAATCGATGATCTGTACTGGAATGGTGACGAGCAGCAGGGCTACCGGACCGCCGTGCGGTGGACGCTGCTGGGCACGCATCGGGGGATCAGCCCCTACGGCCGCCCGACCGGCAAGCAGATCCGCATCCTCGGCACGACGGAGCACCGGATCAAGGAGGGCAAAGTCGTCGAGGAATGGACGCTCTTCAACGAACTTGCCCTCCTGTGGAAGCTGCGCTATCAGTGAGGGCGACGGAGCCCCGCCGCCCGGACCTCGATGCATGTACGACCTTCCCGACGCGGTGCGGCCGTGGGGTCGATCGTGGCGCACCGAGGATCGATCGGGGAATGAGAGCGGATTCGCCCCTTGGCTGTCGCGATACTGAGACCGTAGACGCGGCGCCAACGTTCTCGCCTTCGGTGCGTCTGCCGTCACACTCTGGTCAGCATCGGGGGTCATGCTTGTCGATTCGCGGGGAGATAAAGAGATGGGCGATACACTTCAACACACCGCACCGGTGTTGGTGGACGGCGGCATGGGGCGGGAACTCCGATTCCGCGGCGTCGATATCCTGAACACGATCTGGTCGGCCAATGCCCTGATCGTCGCGCCCGACGTCGTGCGCGCGGTGCACCGCGACTACATCGCCGCGGGCGCGGACGTGATCACGACCAACACGTATGGAGTCATCCGCGCCGATCTGGCCCGGGAAGGCATGGAGGACCGCTTCGCCGAACTAAACACGCTCGCCTGCCAACTCGCGATGGAAGCCCGCGACGAGGCGGGCCGACCGGTCCTGATCGCCGGCTCCTTGCCCCCATTGCGCGGCAGCTACCGACCCGATCGGGTGGGCACATACGCCGAGATCGAGCCGCTGTATCGCGAGCAAGCGGAGGTGCTCGCGCCGCACGTCGATCTGTTCCTCTGCGAGACGATGGCGAGCGCCGCGGAAGGCTACGCCGCCGCCCACGCCGCAATGCAGACCGGCAAGCCCGTGTGGGTCTCCTGGACACTGCACGAGGATCGTTCCGGGCGGTTGCGCAGCGGCGAGACGATCGCCAAGGCGGCCGCCGCGCTCACCGCGTTGCCGATCGGCGGCATGCTGGCCAACTGCTGCGCGCCCGAGAGTATCACTGCGGCGATGGGATCGCTCGTCGGGACGCACCTGGCGTACGTGGGTGGCTACGCGAATACGTTCCCGCCGGTGCCGGAAGACTGGACCCTGGATGGCGAGGGCGAGACGGATGGGACGCTCGGCTTGCGGGACGATCTCAATCCGAACGCGTACGCCGCGCAGGCAGAACACTGGCTCGACGCGGGCGCGACGGTCATCGGCGGGTGCTGCGGCACGCGCCCCGCGCACATCGCCCGCCTGCGCGGGCTGCTGCGAGGGGGACATTGAACGAGAGCGACGACACTGTATGGGTCGCATGCTCCGGCTGCGACGAAGTGTCCAGTTGGGGTGTACCCTATCCTGATGTCAGGCACACTTCCTACTACTTGTCAATCTAGGATCGTTATTTCTCTTTCTTGACAGCTGTTCTCGAACCTTATAGACTCTATCTTGACAGATGGAGGAAATCGTATGAATGGCCAGCGCATCGGCTACGTCCGGGTCAGTTCGCTCGACCAGAACCCGGACCGCCAACTCGAAAACATTCCCGTCGATCGCACCTTCACCGACAAGGCGTCGGGCAAGGATGTCGCCCGGCCGCAACTCGATGCTCTACTCCGGTTCGTGCGGGAGGGCGATACCGTTGTCGTGCATAGCATGGACCGCCTGGCGCGCAACCTCGACGACCTGCGCCGCCTGGTAAAGCAGCTGACCGGGCGGGGTATCCGGGTGGAGTTCGTCAAGGAGGGGCTGACCTTCACGGGGGAGGACGCGCCGATGGCGACGCTCTTGTTGTCGGTGATGGGGGCGTTCGCGGAGTTCGAGCGGGCGCTGATCCGCGAGCGGCAGCGGGAGGGGATCGCGCTGGCGAAGCGGCGCGGGGCGTACCGGGGGAGGAAGAAGGCGCTGAATGGGGAGCAGCGGGCGGAAGCACGGGC
>JBBSFO010000659.1:0-3164 GCA_038238655.1 Thermomicrobiales bacterium
AGCACGCCGCTCGCATCCCGCAGCAATGCCGGCCACGCATGCAGCACGTTGTAGCCATCCACGATCAGCAGCGGCTCACGCGGCATGAGCACACGCGCGATGTCGGTCGCTCACCGGCGGAGGGCGCCACCGACGCGGACCATTTCGCCGGTCGCGGCAGCCAATCGAACCTTTTCGAGTACCGGCAGCACCCAGCGGGCATCGAGCAACGATTGCGGGGCTGTCGCGCCTGTGCGGATTGTCTCGACGAACGTCTCCACCATGCTGACGGCGGGCGACGGCAACCAGTCTTCACGGCTTGTGCCCGACGCAGACGTGACGGTGATCGCCTGATTCGTCGGGTTGGCCCGCAGGACGGCATCGCGACCGAGCAATTCGACACTGACTTCCTCCGCCTGCGGGAAGTCGTTGGGCAGCGAGCGGGCGATTTCGAGTGTCGCCACGACGCCATTCGCGAAGCGCAGGATAATCAGCGCAGCGTCCGCACCGTTCGGGCTGTCGTTCTCGCCCTGCCCTTCGGTGAAGAGCCGTTCCGCCATCACCTGCACCCGCTCGACCTCCGCTTCGATGAGCCAGAGCGCGACATCAATCAGTGGCAGCGCGAGATCGGTGAAGAGATCGCCGGTGATCGCGCGGGTTGTGCGGTGGGCGGCGAAGAGTGAGATCGGCGCGCCGACCGTTTTGCGCCGCTCGTGCAATGTCTTGAGCGGCAGCCAGTGGCGGAGCGGATTGGGCGCATAGACAATCGCGTCCGTTTCCGTCGCCCGGAGGATGAGGCTGTCGAGCGTCGAAAGATCGCCCGCGACGGGGATCGGACAGCAGACATGGACGCCTGCCTCCAGCGCCGCGACGATCAAACCGGCACGATCCGCGACCGATGCGGCGACACACACGGCCTCCGCCCCCATCGCGCGTGTGATCGCCGACGGGTTCGGCGTGCTACCTTCCGCCGCGACCGCGACGACCTGCGCGCCGGGCGTCCGGTACGTCAGCGCATCGAGCATCGGGCGGGCGAGCGGCCCGTCCCCGAGGACAGCAACGCGCAATAATTGATCGGTCGCGCTCATGCCACACCCCCTTCCGGCGCTTCGACAACGTTGAAGTCGGGCTGGATGTGCGCCACTTGCCCGCGCTGACTGGACCAGATCGCCGCCACGGAAAGCAGGACGGCCTGCCGCGCCTCCTCGGGCGGCAAGGGAACGGCGCTGTCCTGCTCGATCGCATCGAGCAGACCACGCAGTTCGTCTTCGTAGGCGGTGTCTATATGGAGGAGCGCGTCGAAGTTTAGCGGCTCGCGCATTCCCTCGGTTGTCGTTTCGCTGTAGGTACGCATCTCCGGGTCCATCGCGCGGATGACGCCCTCCGTGCCGTAGACTTCCAGTTGATGGTAGAGCGGGTAATCGTGTGGCAGGTTCGTGACGACCTCGGTACCCGCGAGTGCGCCGTTGGCGAAGCGGAGTTGGATGCTGATGAAGTCCGGCACCTCGGCATTCTCGTCGCCGATGCGGCTTTCGGCGTAGACACTCGTCACCTCGTCGCCGACGAACCAGCGAAGCAAATCCACTTCGTGGATCGCGTTCAGCATCGCCGCGCCGAGCGAGTAGCGCTTGTCGGCCATCCAGGCCCGCTCGCCATCGGGCGCCCACGCGCCCGTTGTGAGCGCGAGGCCGCGATACATCGCGCGGGGACGCCGCTCATTCTCGCGCGCCATGCGCACCTGCCCGATCGCGCCCCGGTCAATCGCGGCGCGTACTGCCTGGTAGCGCGGCGTGAAGCGACGGCTGTGCCCGACCATAAACTTGACGCCCGCCGATCGCGCTGCGACGATCATCGCATCCGCCTCCGCGACGGATGGGGCCATCGGCTTCTCGCAAAGAATGTGCTTGCCTGCCGCCGCCGCTTCCGCCACCTGCTCCGCGTGCAGGAATTCGGGCGTCGCGATCACGACAACGTCAATATCGGGCCGCGCGAGCAGGGCGCGGTAGTCCGCATATGCCTCCTCCGCGCCCCAGGTGCGCGCCGCGTGTTCTGCTGCCTCGCCGCGCACATCCGCGACGGCAATGAGGCGCACCCGCTCCCGCAACCGGGCAATCGCGGGGAGATGCGCGCTCTGCGCAATCGTCCCGCAGCCAATCACGCCAATCCCAAACCGATGGGGCATCTGAACGACCTTTCCATACGATGCACAACCCTGCACCGATGCTATCCCCATGGCAGGCTGGAAGCAAGGGGAACGGCCCGGTACGCGTGTGATTTAAGCACGAACAGACGATGATGGACAGACGCGTTCCTTCCCCTGCTATACTCACGCTGCACACGGATGCTCGGATACGTGGGGAGAATTGCGCATGAATGGTGTCGTCGTTGCACCACAGCCACGGGCTGCGGAAGTGGGTGCGGATGTTTTGCGGAGCGGGGGAAATGCCTTCGACGCAGCGGTCGCGGCCGCGTTCGTCCAGGCGGCGACCGATCCGTTCATGTGCGGCATCGGCGGCATCGGCGTCGCGCAGATTTTCGACGCGACGACGGGCGAACATGTCATCCTCGACTTCGTCGGCCGTGTCGGCTCCCGCGCCCGGCCCGATCAGTGGGCGAAACAGGCGCGCCGCACCGCCGAGGGCAAGACGTACGTCGAAGGATGGCACAACTATCTCGGCTACCAATCTATCCTCATCCCCGGCACGATTGCCGGGCTGGCAGCGATCCACGCGCGCGGGCGGATGCCGTGGCGCGATCTCGTCCAACCGGCGATCCGCATCCTGCGCGAAGGGTTCCCGCTCTTCACGTACATCACCGAATACTTCCATGACACCCATCAGTACCCTACTGGCGAGAATTACCCGACCTTCGATGAATATGTCCACGCGACGGACGCGATGGCGCGTCTCTGGCTCCGTGACGACGGCACGGTGCGCCGCGTCGGCGACCATCTGACGAACCCGGACTACGCCGATGCGCTGGAATGCATCGCCGACGAGGGGCCGGACGCTTTCTATCGCGGCTCGCTCGCCGCGCACATCATGACGGACTTCGCCGCGCACGACGCACTGATCACCGCCGACGACCTCGCGGCGTGCATGGCGGTCGTCCGCACCCCGCTCCGAAGCGACTATCGCGGCCTGACCGTCGCGACCAGCCCGCTCGGCGGCGCGACGATGCTGCAA
>JBBSFO010000660.1:0-3146 GCA_038238655.1 Thermomicrobiales bacterium
ATCCGCCCGCCGCTTCGGGCAACTGGCTGTTTTCGTCCATCGGGTTCGGCACGACCATGCCGTTGACCGTACCGATTTCGACGTAATCGCGTTCAAGATCGAAGCCTAGCACGCGTGTCGTGCCGCCGACTGCGACGCGGAGTTGGATTTCGTAATGCCCTTCCGTGAGCAGCGATGCATTCAAGTGGCCCAGCACGCCGTTCACGGTGGGGCTGCCGACCGGCGTGGTGAAGAAACCGGCACCGAGCGCGGCATTGGTCTGGTTGTTCGGGTAGATGATCTTCGCGTCGTTCTCGATGAATGCGCCGCTCGAACCGGTGCGGTATCCGAGTTTGTACCCCGTGAAACTCCCACCGAATGCCTTGCCGCGAATCGTGACGAGATAGGCCGCCCTGCCGCTTGCGGGTGGGAACTCGCTAAACACCCCTTCCGTGCAGTCTGCGGGAGCAGTCAGCGCGGTTGTCGGCGGGACGACGAATTGGCACGCTTGTTCCCGCAATCTGCAGAATTGTGGAAAGAAACGTCCAAGCAGCGCGCAAAGGATGGTGTACAACCAGCAGAGCAGCCATTGAATGAACCATGCGCACCCGCGACGCTCCGTGAGATTGGCGTCGCGTATCTCACGCGACGTGACTGATTCGTTCGTTGCCATCGGTGAATGCTCCCTTCGTCTGATCCTTGATATTCCTGATGTTGCCCCACTGCAATCGTCGGCAAACGCGCATCACCCCGCTTTCTTTCTGCCGTATGTCGCGTGCGTGTTCGTAACAGTTCTTCACAAAAAGTGTGACATGGGGATCGAATAGAAACATCCGTATGATTACCTATTCGCATTCCATTCCGTCCGGCGTCGTTTGTGCATGCGCTTGACGCCGTTTCAATACGATGACTACACTTGCGAGGACGTTTCACCGATCACCGAATAAGGGGGAAGCCCGATGCCGATGTATGAGTACTTCTGCCCCGATTGCAATGTGCGGTTCGAGAAGTTAATCCGCCATGCCACGCCGGAAAACGCCGAGGGTGGCGTCGCTTGCCCAACCTGTGAGCAAATGGACACGCGCCGCGTCCTTTCCGTCTTCGCAGCGGTCACGTCGAGTGGGGGCAGCACGCAGATGGATAGCGGGTGCTGTGGCGGTAGCGGCGACGGCTATTGCGCCTGCGGCATGAACCGGAACTAGGCGATGAAGATCACCGATGTCAAAACCTTCCTGATCCACGACCCGGACCGCCCGGAGCGCAACTACTCGTTCGTCAAGGTCTACACCGATGAAGGGCTGACCGGGCTGGGCGAGGCGGGCATCAACGGCAAAGAACTGGCGCTCGAAGGACTGGTCAAGACGTACGCGCCGCTTCTCGTTGGCATGGACCCGTCGCGCATCGAGCACATCTGGCAGATGCTCTGGCGCGGCCAGTTCTTCCGGGGCGGGCATGTCCACGCCGCCGCCGTCGCCGCGATTGACCTCGCGCTCTGGGACTTGCGTGGCAAAACGCTCGGCGTGCCGGTCTATGACTTGCTCGGCGGGCGGACGCGTGACTACGCCCGCTGCTACTGCCATGTCCAGCGGCGCGACACCACCGAGGGCGGCGACTCCCACCGCGTCGGTATTGACTCGATGGTGGAGTACGCCAAGCAGCAGGTCGCAGACGGCTGGCGGTTTGTCCGCTTCGGCGTCGGAGAGGGCGGCACGCAGGAGCGGGACGGCATCTACGAGCAAGCCAAGGCGATGCGCTGGACGGTGGACGCCTTTGCTGCCCTGCGCGAAGCACTCGGGCCGGAGATCGAAATCTGCGTGGACTTCCATCAGCGCACAACGCCGACCTACGCGATTCAGATCGCCCGCGCGCTCGAACCCCTCCGTCCCTTCTTCATCGAGGACCCACTCCGTGCCGAGAACGCCGCCGAACTGCGCTACCTGCGGCAGCACATCAGCGTGCCGATCGCCACCGGCGAGCAACTGGCGAGCAAGTGGGAGTGGCAGGCGCTGATCGAAGAAAGCCTGATGGATTACTGTCGTGTGGACCTCTGCATCTGTGGCGGCCTGACCGAGGCGAAGAAGATCGCCGGGTGGTGCGAGACGCACTACATCGAGCAAGCGCCGCACAACCCGCTCGGCCCGGTCTCCACGGCGGCATGTTTGCACTTCGACCTTTCGACGCCGCTCTTCGCGGTGCAGGAGTTGACGTGGCGACCGGAGATCATCGCGGACATCGTGCAAACGGATATGCGACTTGAAGGGGGCAACCTCTATTGTGGCGGCACGCCCGGTCTCGGTGTCGAGTTGAATGAGGAAGCGGCGGCGGCCTACCCGTTCCAGTTGCCCGGCCTGCGCATCCTCCGTCGCGAGGACAACTCGGTCTCGGACTGGTAAGGAAATCGGGGAGAACCGCAGAGACGCAAAGAGCACAGAGGACACAGAGAAAGAGGGAATGGGTTGGATGCAGCGATGTGCCGTCGTGTCGTCATGCAATGGCTCCCTGCGGTAGCCTGTTGCGTGCTCCTCTTCTCCGGACACATCGGGAAAGCGAACGCACGAAGCATGAGCGATGACCTCATCGCTGCGGCAGAACGCGGCGACACGCCGACTCTCCTGCAATTCCTCGCGGGCGGTGCGGACATCAATGCGCGGGACGCGCGCGGTCGGACGCCGGTGATGGCGGCGACGCACGGCAATCAGGTCGAGACCGTGCGGGCACTCATCGGTGCGGGTGCGGACATCAATATCCGCGACAATCGCCTCGACAACCCCTTCCTGTATGCTGGCGCGGAAGGGCTACTCGACATCCTTACCCTCGCGATTGACGCGGGTGCGGATACGAAGCTGATGAACCGGTTTGGCGGCACGGCCCTCATCCCTGCCGCCGAGCGTGGTCATGTCGCGGTCGTCGAAACGCTCCTCACGCGCACGGACGTGGACGTGAACCACATCAACAATCTCGGCTGGACGGCGCTGTTGGAAGCGATCATCCTCAGCAATGGAGATGAAGCCCATCAGCGAATCGTTCAGCTACTGGTGGATCATGGTGCGGATGTGAACATCGCGGACAGCGGCGGTATCACCCCGCTCCGCCATGCGCGGGCGCGCGGCTTCACAGCGATTGAGCGCATCCTGGTCGCGACAGGGGCGATATAAGCGTTCGATTTC
>JBBSFO010000661.1:0-3137 GCA_038238655.1 Thermomicrobiales bacterium
CATCCCGACGTTTTCACGGCTAGTGTGCGAGCAATTGACTTCCTTTTGGAATCCTCGCCATCGGAGTCCGCCAACTCGGCACTGAAGAACCAAGCGCCACAAGCCGAACAAGCCGAAGGGAGCGACGGGACGGGGGGAGCTGGCGACACCCCCGACACCTCGACGCCGGCCCCGCCGGCGGCGAGAGAGAGCGAAGGGGGGATGCCGCCTACCAATCTTCGACAATACGCCAAGCCCGCGACAGTCAACGAACGCATGGCCGCCATGTCGCAGGCGAACGAAAACGACTGCATCAGTTGGTCCGCGCGGCAATGGGCCGACCGCCTGGGATGCGCCGACGGCACCGTCAAGGAAAGCGAGACTTGGAAGTGGATGATGACCGCTCGCAAGGTGCGCGAAGCGGAGCGTAAAGACCGCGACGGCGGACGGAACCCCGACCGTAGGAAATCCGGTCGGTGAATCGGTCGGTTCCGACCGAATGTGCGATTTCTCCGACCGATTACAAAAAATCCGAAAAATTTCACCAGAGCCGTTTTCCATGTGGGAAACGGCTCTTTTTCGCGCCTATGCCATTCCATCCACCACGGTTTTCCCGGATTTCTCCGACCGACCGCAGGAAAGGTAGGAGGCAAACCGATGGCCAATGAACCAGACACCGTTGATCCGAACCCCCAGGGGGCTATTGCCTGGATCGCGATAGCCATTGGCGCGAAGCGCGCTGGCTATCGCGATCTAGAACGAATCGCTCGGCGCGAACTAAAGCGATGCCACGGATTGAAATTTAGCGTTGAAATCGTTGGGGCAACGCCGCCGCCCCGCCGCGAATGGGACCCGGCGGGGGGTCGCCATGAATGACCTGCCCCCCCTCCGCGTCGCCGCTATCGATCCGGCCGATTCGCCCCTCGTGGTCGATGCTCGCCGGCTCGCCGTGTTGCTCTCCGTCGGTCTGCGTACCGTGCGGACCTGGGACGCCGCCGGCAGACTCCCGGCCCCGATCCGCATCGGCGGCCGCTGCCTCTGGCAGCTGGACGAGATTCGCGCCTGGCTCGGCGATGGCGCCCCCGACCGTGCGACGTGGATGGCCATTCGCGCCGCTCGCAGACGACATCTCGTTGACACATGAAAGGGACAACGGGCCGGGTGCCGCCAAGCTCCCCGACCCGTCGCGAAAGATACAATTCAATGACCATACTATCACACGACGGCGACGATGGCGAGTTCCGCCGCGACGCCGCCCTCGACATCCTCCGCTCTCGCCGCGCCGCCCTCGTCCGCTCCTGCACCGTCGCCGCGATCCGCGTCGCCCTCAACGGGGGCGAGGTCTGTGCCGACGACGTGCGCGCCGTCGTGCCGATCCCGCCCGACGTGTCGCCAAAACTCGTGGGCGCGGTGTTCCGCGACCTGGCCGACGCCGGCATTCTCCGCCGCGTCGGATTCCGCAACTCGCAACGACCGGCCGCGCACGCCCGTCCGCTGTCCGTCTGGCGGCTGGCCGACGCCGACGCCGCGCAGGCCCGGCTCGCCGCTCGCCCACCGCTCACGACCGACTGACCCACCCCGCGACCCGCGCAATCCCGGCACGTCGCTGGGGCCGCGCGTCGCCATCGGAAAGGCAACGCACATGGACCTCAACAACTCTTTCGCTCACGCCAACGGCAAGCCGTTGGGCGGAATCGGTGCTTTCGACGCGGCCGCGACCGCGACGGAATTCACGCCGCTGCCGCCGGGCGTCTATTCCGCCCGCGTGCTGCGCGGCGAGTACACGACGACGAAGGCCGGGGCCGACGCCTATCGCATGCGCTTTGAAGTGACCGAAGGCGATCAGACCGGCAAGACCGTGATACGAACGTGGACCTTCTCCGAGAAGGCGATGCCCTATACGAAGCGCGACTTGGCGCCGTTCGGCCTGACGACACAATCGCAGCTGCTCTCGCCGTTCCCCGAACCGGGCCGCGAATACCACGTGCGCCTCGTTGTCGCCTTGCAAGCGGGGAACGACGGCGTCAGCAAGTTCAACGACGTGAAGCGCATCGACCAGGTTCGCGTCGGCGACTCGCCGGCGGCCGCGTTCATGCTGCCCGAACGGAGCGAAGGGGGGAAGCGATGACAACCCTCTGTCACGATGGCGGCGCGGTCGCGGTGGAGCGCCAGGGCGCTAGCGCCGGGCCGCTCGTGACAACCCGCTGTCACAATGTCGGCGCGTTCGTTCTGGGCGCGCCGACATCGCCCCGCGCCCTCGTTCGCCATGCCGACCTGTTAATTGCTTACGCCGATGGCGCGATAGACGATCAACGAGAGGCGTACCTATCGCACTTCGCTTTCGGCGCGGAAATGGAGGCGCATTACGCCGCGAACCGCAATAGCGTCGCCGGGTTCGTGGGGCCGTGCTGGTGCCGCTGGCTCGTGCTGGACATCGACCGGCCGGACCTCGTGGACGCTCTGGCGGATGCCCGCCGGATCGTGAAGGCGATTCATGGACGCTATCCCGAGACGACGGGCGACGTGCCGATTTACTTCTCGGGGAGCAAGGGGTTTCACGTCCTCGTGGAACTCGCCCACGACCCGCCGCCGGCCGTGGGCTTCCAGCGCATTGCCCGGACGCTCGCCGAAGCGCTCGCCGCCCGCGCCGGGGTTCGCATCGACACTTCGATATACGACATTGCCCACATCGTCCGCCTACCGAACACGCGGCATCCACGCACGGGGCTGTTCAAGCGGAGGATCGACGCCGATGCCCTCTTCGCCCTGGACGTGCCACGCATCCTCGAACACGCGAAGCACCCGGCGGGCGACGGCATCTCGGTCGTCGGCACGCCGTCGCCGCGACTGGCGGAGGACTGGCGAGACGCCGAACGCGAAGCCGCCCGTACCATCGAGGCCCGCACCGCCCGCCGGGACGCGGCGTGCGCCGGCACTCCCGACGGGCGATCTCCGCGCTACTTCCTCGAATTGGTCCGCTTTGGCGTCGACGCGGGCGAGCGGCATCAAACGCTGTTCCGCTGCGCCGCCTGGCTGACCGAACAAGGCGCGCCCCCTTCGCTCTGCTCCGCCCTGTTGACCGAACCGGGCCTCGACCTGGGGCTGACGCCGAAGGACGTGGATCGCCAAATCCGCTGCGGCATCGAACACGCCCGCCG
>JBBSFO010000662.1:0-3136 GCA_038238655.1 Thermomicrobiales bacterium
CACCGGCCCGGACCGCCCCGGCAAGGAGATGCACTACGTCTTCGTGGACAACGGCCGGATGGAGATGCGCGACGACGACCTCTTCCGCGACGCCCTCCGCTGCATCCGCTGCGGCGCCTGCGCGGATGTCTGCCCGCCTTATCAGGTCGTCGGCGGCCACGCCTTCGGCTACATCTACTCCGGCGCGATCGGCCTCGTGAACACCGGCTTCCACAACGGCTGGGAGAACGCGGCGGGCCCGCAGTCGCTCTGCGTCTCGTGCAACGCCTGCGCGACCGTCTGCCCCGTCGGCATCCCGCTGCCGCAGCAGATCCTCGAAGTGCGCCGCCGGACGGTCGAGGAGTTCGGCCTGCCGTGGTACAAGCGGCCGGTGCTGGAACTCTGGTCCAGCCCGGCGCTCTTCGACAAGGCCGCGCGCCTCGCCGCGCGCCTCGGCACACCGCTCGCCGAACCGGGCGGCTTTTTGCCCAATCTGCCGGGGATGGACCGCTTCCAGCGGTGGCGCAGCCTGCCCGTCCCGGCATCGGAACCGGCGCGCGACCGACTCTTCGGCGGCGCGACCGATGGCGTGCCGGACGCGCCGATCCTCTCGCCGCAGCTCCTGGCAACGGGCGCGACGGGCACGCGGGTGGCGTACTTCATCCAATGCTTCACCGATCGCCTCTTCCCCGAAATGGCGGAGGCGACGGTGCGCGTCCTCCAGGCATGCGGCGCGTACGTCGTCGTGCCGACGAGCCAGCATTGCTGCGGCCTGCCCGCGTTCGACTCGGGCGACTGGCCACGCGCCAAAACGATGGCGAAAGCGACGATCGAGGGCCTGGAAGCGGCGAATGCGGACTGGATCGTCACGGCGGGGGCGTCGTGCGCCGTCGCGATCAGCCACGATTACCACCAGTTGTTCGCGGACGAACCCGACTGGCTGACCCGCGTCGAAGCGCTCGCGGTGCGGACGCTCGACCTCACCTCGTTCCTGACGACCGTCGCGCAGTTGCCGGACGGCGCGCTTGCCGTCCCCGGTGGCGAACCCGTGACGTACCACAATTTCTGCCAGTCGCACAACGTGTTGGGCCTCAAAGAGGAACCGCGCGACCTGATCGAGCGGGTGATGGGGCTGGAGATCGTCGAGTTGCCGGAAGCAGCCGTCTGCTGCGGCTTCGGCGGCTCGGTGTCGGCGGATTACCCCGAACTCTCGGAGCAGATTCTGGCGCGGAAACTGGAGAATGTGGACCAAACCGGCGTGCGCACCCTCGTCACCGACAACCCCGGCTGCATCATGCACCTGCGCGGCGGCATGGACGCCTCCGGTCGCGCCGTCCGCGTCCTCCATCTTGCCGAACTGCTGGACGAACGCCTGCACGCACGCTTCCCGAAGGAGTTTCGGGCGAACCGGACGTAGGAAACGTCAACATGCATTGCATGGGGCGCAGGTACGTACATCAGGCAACGGCCCGATGTACGTTCTCGCTTATGCTATCCCAATCCCAGCATCTTTTTCGCGCTTGGGCGGGGCGGAGCCGAGCGCGCCGCCGAGTGTGCCGAGCAGTGCACCGAAAATGAGCGAGAAGAGCGTCATGAAGAATGCGCCACCGAGGTTGTCGCCCCAGAGGAACTGATCGAACGTCTGGGTGCCGCTGCGTTGCCAATCGCCGATCATCCCCGGGTCCTGGAAGGCGTTGGCGCGCACGGTTTCCCAGAACAGCAGCATGACAGCGATCAGGCTGACGACCGCAATCGTCGAACTGATCGCCGAGGTGAGCAGGCCCGCGAATGTCCCATCCTTCATCGTGCCGCCTTTTCGTCCGCTGACAAATCCTGTCAGGCCGAAGGCAACCGGTAAGCCGATAGTGAAAAGAATCGCGGCGATCATCCGCGAGGTATTGTAGAGCGCACTGTCGTACGGAGCGAGGTTGCTTGCCAGATTGAAGACGACCCAAAGGACGCCGAATGCCACGCCGCAACGCAACCCTTGCTGCATCCAGACATGCGTTACCGGCTCCCGCGACGATCTGCCCATCTGCGACGATTGCTTCACCGCGAGGGAGACCACGAAAAGCAGGACAACCGGGATGATGGCCGCAAGTTTCACGGAGATTCCTGGCAGCAGGAAGATGACGATCCCCGCGAGCAGGAGCGCGACAAGCGTTAGCATGACGATTGAGAAGGTACGTCGCGTTCGCAGCGCCACAGTTTGCTCCTTCGCGATGCTCGTCGCCGCATCAGCGACGACCGCCAGCCAAAAGGTCGTCCCGACATGTCCGCCCTGTTCAGACCGATCGCGATACTCGTCCTTGAAGGTTTGCAACATCTGCGCGCCGAACGCGCGGCGGTGCGCTTGGGGGTAGAACGTCAAAAGCGATGCATACACACGAGCCGCACGCTCCACCGGATCGTCCCGCTTTTTCATCCGTTCGGCTCCCCCAATACATCGGCGATCAGGTTTCGCTTGCGCAGTAGCGCAACCGTCTCGACATACCGTTGCATCTCGGCATTGAGCGCACGACGCCCCCGCTCGGTCAGTTGGTAATAGCGCCGCCGCTCGTCATCCAGCCAGGGATCAACGCGGTCGCCGGCTTCTTCGATCAGATCATCGGCGAGCATCCGTTTCAGGGAGCCGTACATCGTGCCGTTACCCATTTTCACTTTACCGCTCGCGTCTTGCTTCACCTGCTTCATGATCTCGTAACCGTGCTTCTCCCCAGTCGCGAGAGCGAGCAGGATGGAGAAAACGGCGGGGGTGAGCGGGGTGAAATCGTCCATGGACGGTATTATATGTCCGTTGCGGACATATGTCAAGGCCGCCGGGAAAAGCGCGGCACTTTACGGATGCAGTATCGAAAAGTAGAATAGTCTCTACTCTCCAATTAATGCAGCATGTTTCGCAGGAATATGAGGAGTGCAAGAGGTGTCCGCAACGCTGACCGTTTAATGCGATGCGAGACGGGTAGCGGGATCTACCATCGGGACCGAATCGGAGGAAGGTAGGGGATGGGAAACTTCCGGGATCCGAATCTCTACTCCGGTGCTGCGGGAGGGAACCCAAGCGGCGATGACGCGACGATTCTTCCGAGCGCCATCGTCGGCGGGCGGCTGCGTATCGAGCGTGTGATCGGTGAAGGCGCGTTCGGGCGCGTCTACC
>JBBSFO010000663.1:0-3135 GCA_038238655.1 Thermomicrobiales bacterium
CAGTCGCCCGGCGCGCAGCAGGAGCAGGATCGCCTGTCGCATCTCTTCGTCGGAAACAAGGACCACATCGTCCACACCGGCGCGCATCGCGAAGGGGAGGGCGAATGCTTCGCGGGTGGCAAGCCCTTCCGCAAAGGTGCGCTGTGCATCGAAGGCGAGCATCCGGCCTGCACGCCACGATTCGTAGACGGCTGGTGCGCCCGCTGCCTGCACGCCGATCACACGAATCTTTGGGTTGATCGCCTTCGCGACGACCGACGCGCCCGACACGCCGCTGCCGCCGCCGAGTGGCACGATCAGCACATCGAGATCGGGCACGGCTTCGAGAATTTCCAGCGCGTACGTCGCAACCCCGGCAATCAGGAGCGGTTCGTTCGCGGGGTGGACGAAGCGCATGTTTTCCGCCGCCGCGCGCCGCTGCGCCTCGCCGAGGAATTCGCCAATGTCCTTGCCGTATAACACGACCTCCGCGCCGAGGGCGCGCATCGAGCGCACTTTGTCGGGGTTGGCGGCCTCCGGCCCGTAGACGATCGCCCGCGCGCCGAAGAGCCGCGACGCGTAGGCGATGGACTGGCCGTGATTCCCCGTGCTCGCCGTGACAATGCCGCGCGCCCGCTCATCCTCATGCATCTGTGCGAGCAGGTTGATGCCGCCACGCAGTTTGAATGCGCCAATCGGCGTCAGGCTCTCACACTTGACGTAGACGGTGCAGCCGAGTTCTTCCTTCAGTAGCCACGGCTCGATCAGCGGCGTCGACGTGAAATAGGGCGCAATCGTCGCGCGGGCGACGTAGACATCGTGCAATGTCGGGATTTGCCACGGGAAGTCCGCGTCGTTTGTGGTCGTGGCCGGTGCGGTGGTCGTCATCGGTGGATTCCTTTCCCGTTCCCGTCTAATCCAACAGGCCGACGGTGGTCATTTCCTCTTTCAGCGCGCGGAGCGTGCGGTATTTCTCCTGCAAGCCGGCGAGATACCGTTCCCATCGCTCATATTCGTCCAATCGGTCGTACAGTTCCCGCACGGTGACGAGATAGCCGCACGCCTGCCGGTAACTCTCGCGTTGACGCCCGGCAATCAAGCTCTCAACGTGTCTCTCATAGATTTCTCGCGCGCTTTCGGGCTGGGTCGCTTCGGCGGCCTTCGCGACGGTGAGCGCTGTGTGCGCGCCGAAGGGGATACCTACTCTCTCTTTCGGCTTTTCTGGCTTTAGTACGCAGTCAATGGCGCGATCCAATTCGCCCTCATCGAGGTGGATGGAAACCAGTAGCGGGATAGTGCCCGACTGTATGAGCGATGCAAGCAGATCCGCATGCAATGTGTCCCATGTGCCGATTTTCTGGGCGAGGCGACGAATTTCTTTGTATGTATCGAACCCCGGGCGCATCTCGAAGAGTCTCATTGCGAGGTTGAGCGCACCCGTATCGTTGCCGTGGGTCGCGTAATATGTCATAAGCCATTCGGTGACTCGGCTATCCTGCGATGTCGCTGCACGCTCTCGCATCAGCCGCTCCGCTCCATCGGTCTGTTGGTGCTCGATGAAGAGGTTAGCAAGGCCGATCAGATCGTAATCGGAAACGTGCTGCGCTTCCTGCTCCGCCTCCTCGACACGGTCGAGCGTCAGCAATCGCGTGACGAGATCATCGGCGCGACTCGTCTCGCGGCAAAGGCGAAGGAATGCCTCATCGTCGAGATCGTCGGCTTCGAGATTAAGTAGGAATGCTCCATATGCCTGACGGTGATAGTTGTCGCTCCAACTTTTTCCTTCCGGTAGAGCCGCCCGCACCCACTCCGCGACGGTTCGCCGCTCCGCATCCGTCAGCAGATCAACGAGCGTGTCCGCAATCTCGCCGGAGAGTTCGCTGCGCCCGCTCTCGATGTCGGCGTGGTAGATGGCGAAAATTGTGGGGAGGATCATTGCGCGCGTGTCCGGTTCGACCGTCAATCCGGAGAGTGCATCTATCATTCCCTCGACACAGCGGAAAATAATCTCCTGAAGGGCGCCGTCTTCGTCATTGTATGCCCCGTACTGATCGAGCATCGCGGAAGAAATCGCCTCATAGGCCGTCGTCGCGTTTGCGTAATCCCGCTGTTGGAGGAACATATCAGCGATCTCGGCGAGCGGCAGGATTTCGCGGGCAATCTCGGTCTCCGCGCGCCATTCGTACCCACCGCGATGAAAGGCAGCGGCGATCTGCCGGTGGAACACCGCGCGATTGATCGGTTGGCTGGCCTTGCCACCGACGAGAAGCGGCATCTCCAGGAGCGATTCCAAGTCGGGGTAGCGCCAGATCATCTGCTTGATGAGCGCGATTAGTTCATCTTTTTCGCGTCGTTGCAGGGCGGCATCGGTATCTTCTGCCTCACGAAAAGTCTCGGGCCGGTTCAGCCACGTAACCAACAGGGCGACGACGTGTTTGCAATAGCCATCTTCGCCTACCGGACACGTATAATCTGCATTCGCAATCCCACGAAGTTTGAATGTCACTTCGATGCGGTACGGCTCTGGCTGCGAGCCGATGCACGATGCCTTCAGGGTCATGCCTTGCCTGCGGGCATTGATGATCGCGCCGTCACGCGCGTACTGCCGTCCGCGCTGCCAACTCTGTGGATCGAAGCGGGCGCGAACCGTCTGCTCGCTCAGTTGGGGGATCGTTTCCATCGCACGTTCCATCGCTCTGGTGCGGATATTGATAGAGGGAGTGTACTACGACTCAGAAAGACGTGATCGCGTAGCCCGCGTACTGGATCGGCGTGCGTTTGCTCGCCGCCATCGGCAGCCGCTTGCCGATCTCCGCGTAGGAGAGCGCGCCGCGCTTCAACTGGCGCAATGCTGCGAGGGCGCGGAGTGGGTTGCCTTTGGGGTTGATGCCGACGATTTCGCGGCAGTCGAGGCCATGCCGCCCCAGCGCCGCGCGCAGCTCATTCGGTTTGATGAACATCCGCCAATCGTGGAGGTTCGTGGTCAGCAGGCGCGTCGCTTTCCATTCCTGAAAGAGTTTGATCACGACTATGTTGCTGATGAGCGTCCGGTTGATCGTGTCGAAAAGATAGACGCCGCCCGGTTTCAGCACACGCGCTGTTTCGGCGATCACGCGGTCGAGGTCGTCCACATGTTCCAGCACATCGCAGCAGTAG
>JBBSFO010000664.1:0-3134 GCA_038238655.1 Thermomicrobiales bacterium
CGTCTGCCCGCACGGCAGTCCGATTGTCCTTCACGTCGGCAGCGGCTTCCTGATCCGCCAATTTGGCTGGGAGTGAATTACCTCAGTCGTACACCGCGTCCGGGTCAACAATCGAGTGCGAGCGATCGTATGCAGCGCCAGGCGGCGGCATGCGCCACTTGCACCGCATGGCTGTTCTCGCCGGCGATGCGAACGATGATGCCCGTATCGGGCAGGTCGCTCGTCCCCCAGTGTGTGGGGTACATCGCAGGCTCGGCGGCAAGGGCCGCATGCACTGCATTCGCCGTAATCGGCGCGAGCGCGAACAATGTGCCGATCGTTTCCGTCTCCCCCGCACCAGACGGCAATGCGGCCGGTTCGATCACCAGGGCGTCGCGCCAGCGCAATCGTCCGTCTGGAGCGTCACGGCGCTCCGTGATGAGGGCAATCGCGTCATAGACACCGCGCTCACCCATCGCAATGCGGCCGGGGATGAGAACTTCGCCGCAAAGGACGGTCGCGGCCGGCGCAGCGATGATCGTGATGCGCTGGGCGTAGCGCGCGCCGTGCTGGGCGATGATCGGCGCGGGGAGATATTCCAGCACCGCGCCGTCGGCAATCATGAGCGCGGTGTCATGGGCGGCGTACCCCCGCTCCATTCGGTAGACTTTTGTCGCCGCCGGGGTCATCAGATGAGCGTGCGCGCCAGACGCAAGCTGCACCGATTGCCGGATACGGTCGCCCTGCAAGACGCCCCCGCCGATCATTAGCAGTGGCACCGTCGCCATCTCAGGATAGCGGGTATCGCGGTACTGCGCGCGCTGGACCTGCATCGGCATCCGGTGCGTCGTATGGACGAGTCGCGTCAGGCCAGCGACAGGCGCGAATTGCAGATCGAGCATGCCGTCCGCGTCGCTCCGCTCCTCCCCATAGCGGCGCACGGCGGCGGGTACCCAGCCAAAAGCGCCGTCAGCCACCAAGGGCATTGCGTGCGAGCAGATCCATCACGGCATCCAGCCCCTCCCCGGTCGCACAGTTCGTGAAGAGCGTCGGCTTCCCACCGCGCCGCTCGGCAGACTCACGCGCCATCAACGCGAGGTCCGCGCCGACATAGGGCGCAAGGTCGGTTTTGTTAATCACGAGCAGATCGGCGTTGTTGACGCCGGGACCATTCTTGCGCGGGATTTTGTCGCCCGCCGCGACATCAATGACGAAGAGGAAGTAGTGGACCAGCGCCGGGCTAAAGGTGAGTGTCAGATTGTCGCCGCCGCTCTCGATAAACAGGAGATCAGCGTCCGGGAAGCGGGCGGTCAGCTCCTCCGCGACCGCGAGATTCATCGTCGGGTCGTCGCGCACGGCGGTGTGTGGGCATGCCCCCGTCTCCACACCGACAATCCGCTCAGGAGCGATAATACCGTCTAGGGTGCGGCGAACGTGGCGCGCATCCTCCTGGGTAACGATGTCGTTCGTGATGACAAGTGGCGTGTGACCGCGCGCGATGGCGAGGGGGACGAGTCGCTCGATCAATGCCGTCTTGCCGCTCCCAACCGGCCCGCCGATACCGATCCGCGTCACATACACTGCCCCGTCCGTGTATTTGCGGACGGGGCGTGTCCATGTCGTGCCGTGCGGGTGGACGTGCGACCGGTCGCCATCCGCGTGGTCATGGGGGATCCCACCGTGTCCGTGCACTGTCCTCATCCTGCCTCCTTCTGTCCGCGTTGCGTGAAACGAAGCCTCGCGCGAGGCGGCCACTCACACACTATGAGATGAAGAGTCGGGTTTCTGCATAGACGTGGCGCATCGCCGCAATTTCCCATCGGGGCGTGGCGCTCGCCATCTCCCGCCACGACGCTGTGCACGCGCCATCAGCCTGGGCAACCATCATCGGCGCGAGCGCGGTGCGGACGCGCTGCGCTGCCTCATGGTCGAAGCGCAGGAGCCGAAGCGCCGCACCGGTGAGATTAGCGACCAGCCCGTGTAGATAGACGAGTGCGGCGTCCCGCTCTTCGACGGCGAGCCCAGCGAGCAGCGCACCGAGGGCGACAGTGTAGGTCCCAGGGGTAGCCCCGGTCCTCACAGCATCGCAAAAGCGGATGATCACCGGCGTATCCGTCACGTTGGGCGCGAGTGCGAGCAGCCGTTTGCCTCCGCGCAGGCTTGCCTGGCGGCTCTCGCGCGCCAATTTCATAGCCAGAAGCGTATTGTCTACCGCCCAGAGTGTCTCGTCATCCCCCGCTCGCGCCGCCCGGTGCGCTCCGACAAGCGCCACCGCATCCGTCGGCCCAGCCTGACCGGCGAGTAACATGCGGATCGCGGCAAGCAGCGTCGCCTCGTCGCATACCTTGCCGTCATGCACGAGCGATTCGAGGCCGTGCGAGAGGGCAAAGCCGCCCGAAGGGAAGGCGCTGTCTGCCAGTTGCAGCGCGACGAGAAAAGAAAGGCTGTCCGTCACGATGCACCTCGATCTGTGTACACGTTGTCGGCTATTGCAGACGGGGCAGGCATGTGGCGCTGCAAGCCGTCCTTTACACCAAGAAAAATTTCTTGGTCAGCGGTAGCGATGTCGCCGGCGCGCAGGTCGCAAGTTCGCCATCCACCCGCACTTCGTAGGTTTCCGGGTCCACCGCAATCTGCGGCGTGCGAGCATTGCGGACCATGTCCGCTTTGGTGAGTGTCCGGCAGTGTCGCACCGGGACGACGCGTTTCGCGAGCCGCAGTCGCTCCGGCACCCCGGCATCGAACGCCGCCTGCGACGTGAACGTAACGCTCGTGGCGGCGAGCGCGCCGCCGAACGCGCCAAACATCGGGCGATAATAGACCGGTTCCGGCGTCGGGATCGAGGCGTTTGTGTCCCCCATAGCCGACCATAGAATGATCCCGCCCTTGACGATCAGTTGCGGCTTCGCGCCGAACATCGCCACGGGCCAGAGGACGATGTCCGCCAGTCTCCCTGGCGTGAGGGAGCCGACCTCGTCGGCGATACCATGGGTGATCGCGGGGTTGATCGTCAGTTTGGCGAGGTAGCGAAGGACACGCTGATTGTCCGCGCGGTCGCTGTCGCCGGGGAGAGGGCCGCGCTGCTCCTTCATCTTGTGCGCTGTCTGCCAGAGGCGGATGAACGTCTCCCCGATGCGTCCCATCGCCTGTGAGTC
>JBBSFO010000665.1:0-3129 GCA_038238655.1 Thermomicrobiales bacterium
GCCCTCTGCGGCGGCGTCTTCCGGGCGGGCGGCGCGGTCACTGAGCCGATTATCCGCGCACTCGCGGGTGCGGCGCCGCGTGCCGTCGTGATCGAGCCAGCCGGACCGCCAGTGATCGGCGCGCTGGCGCTCGCACTCGGTACCCTCGGCAAGCCCCCGGATCGTGCTTCCCTCGAGCGCATGGGGAGTACATATCGGATGATGACGCGGTCGCGATGATGCAGCATGTGCCCGATCTGCTATGGCCGCAGTCCCGTGGTTAGCGGCGTGGCGCAGAGGAGTGAACGGGTGACGACAGAGATGGCGGATTCGATACTTTTCTCGCGCGACGGCGACGTGGCGACGATCACGCTCAATCGCCCGCGCTACCGGAATGCGCTCGGCCTGCCGGCGTTGGAGCGGTTCGAGCATCTACTCGACCAGTTGCACGCGGCGGTGCCGCGCGCCCTTATCCTCACCGCGAGCGCGCCGGGCTTCTGCAGCGGCATCGACTTGCACGAAGCGCGCACCGCTACTCCGGCACTCGTCCAGCAGCGGGTGACGACGATGCATCGCGTCCTCGCGAAGCTACGGACGCTGCCCGCCCCGGTCATCGCCGCGATAGACGGCGTCTGCGCGGGGCTCGGCTGCGAGCTGGCCATCTCGGCCGATCTCCGGCTCGCGACGCCCCAGTCCCGTTTCTCGTATCCCGAGGTCCGCGTCGCTGTGCCCTCGCCAGCGCAACACCTGGTTTGGTTGATCGGGCTCGCACGCGCGCAGGATATGCTGCTCACCGCTCGCTGGGTTGAGGCGGAGGAAGGGGCGCGTATCGGCCTGGTCACCCGCGTCGTCGAGGACGCCGCAGTCTCCGCACGAATGCTCACGGATGATCTCCTGTTGCTGGCGCCCCGCGCGGTCGCGGAGACGAAAGTGAATATTTGCCACAGTATCGGCGCGCAAGCGGCGCTGGCCGCCGCGCATCACATCGCGGGGGTGACCGCAGCCGCCTCAACGGACGATCGCAAGGAAGCTCTGGCCGCGTTCGCCGAGAAGCGGCCGACGCACTTCACCGGGTCATGATTGCACGCATCGCGCAGACCCAGAAGGAGAACGCCGTGACCGCGCCGCTTGAAGGTATTAAGGTCCTCGAGTTCAGCCGACACCTTGCCGGGCCGTTCGCCGCGATGACGCTCGGCGATCTCGGCGCGGATGTGCTGAAGATCGAAGCGCCCGGGCGCGGCGACGATACGCGGGGATTTCCGCCCTTCTGGAACGATGTGAGCTGCTACTTCCTGAGCGCCAACCGCAACAAACGTAGCATGACGCTCGACCTGGGGTCGAGCGACGGGCAGGGGATCGTGCGCCGCCTCGTGGATGGAGCCGATGTCGTGATCGAGAATTTCCGCCCCGGCACCATGGAACGCTGGTGCCTCGGTTACGAAGATCTCCGGCGGGCGAACCCGCGCCTCATCTACTGCGCCATCTCGGCGGTGGGGAGCGACGGCCCCGACCGCGACCGCGCCGGCGTCGATTTGCTGATGCAAGCCTATGCCGGGCTGATGAGCCTGACGGGGGAAGAGAGTCGCATGCCGGTGCGGGTCGGGACGTCAGTTGTGGATCTCACCGCCGGTGCGAACGCCGTGCAGGGTATCCTCGCCGCGCTCTTCGCCCGCGAGCGTATCGGGCAGGGGCAGCGGGTAGAGTCCTCGCTCCTGGAAGGCCAGGTTTCCTGGTTGACCTACCATGCCGTCTCCTACTTCGCCAGCGGCGACGTACCGCGCCGCCTCGGCTCGGCCCACGCCAGCGTCGCACCCTATGGCGCGTACCAGACGCGCGACGGATTCCTCATCGTTGCTGTGGCGACGGACGCGTCGTGGCTGCGTTTCTGTCGCGCCCTCGGCGAGGAGGCGGTCGCCCGCGACCCGCGCTTCGTAAGCAATCCGCAGCGCTGCGCGAACCGCGCAGCGCTCGACGCCTTCCTGGGGCCGATCCTCGCCCGGCAGGACGCTGACGGGTGGGCGCGGCGCATGGACGCGGAGGGGGTGCCGTGCAGCCCGGTCAACGCCCTCGATACCGTCCTTGGTCTGCCCCAGGTCGCACATCGCCAGATGGTCGTCGATGTCCCGCGCGACGATATTCCGGGCCTCAAGCTTCCGGGCATCGCGATCAAGCTGGCTGGCACACCCGGGAGCATCCGCCGCCCGCCTCCCGACCTCGGCGAACATACCAACGAGGTGCTCACGGGGTTAGGGTATACCCTCGATGCGATCGCTCGTCTGCGGCAGGAGGGAGTGATCTGACACAGTTCCCCGGTCATCTGCGCGCCACGAAGGAAGGATAGGTACGGGATATGCGACTCGACGGAAAAGTGGCCATTGTTACCGGTGGCGGGCGTGGGATTGGTCGGGGCATCGCGCTGGCGTTCGCGCACGAGGGGTGCGATATCGCCCTCGCCGCGCGCACCGAACCCCAACTCGCGCACGTCGCGGCCGAGGTCCGGGCGACGGGACGGCGCGCGATCATCGTCGTTACCGACGTGACGAGCAGCGACGCTATCCAGCATCTGGTCGCCGAGACAGTCGCGCAGTTCGGTGGCATCGACATCCTCGTCAGCAACGCGGGCGGCAGCGCCCCGGGGGACGTCGTATCGATCCCGGAGGCCGAATGGCGCCGTTGCATCGACCTCAACCTGACGAGCACGTACTTGGGGGCGAAGTATTCGATCCCCCACCTGCGCGCCCGCGGCGGCGGGAACATCATCAATATCAGCTCGACGCGCGGCACGTCCGGGCGCGAGCAGGACGCGCCGTATGGGGCGGCGAAGGCGGCGATCATCCAACTGACGCAAGGGATGGCGCTCGACTTCGCACGGGATGGCATCCGCGTGAACTGCATCTGCCCCGGCGCGATCGCCACCGAGCGGCATGAGCAACTGTACGCCGTCTGGGACGATCCGGCAGCCTTTGACGCCTTCCTCGCCACCCTCACCAACGCGCAGCAGACTCGCTATCGGAAGATTAAGGGCGACCCGGAGGCGACGCGTAGCCTCTTCGGCCGGCAGTCGCCGATGCAGCGCCGCGGCACGGTCGCCGAAGTGGGGAAGACCGCCGCCTTCCTCGCCTCGGACGATGCGAGCTTCATCACAGGAGC
>JBBSFO010000666.1:0-3124 GCA_038238655.1 Thermomicrobiales bacterium
ATGGGATCACCCAAAGGTCGTCGTGCGCATGACGAACTATCCCTGGTGGCGCGAAGGGGTCAACGCCATCACGTCATCTCTATCGTGAAAGAGTATAACTGGCAGATTCCCTGCGCCACGGCTTGGTACAGGCGAGCTTCTCGACGCGTCACAAGCGGTCTTGTATAACGAGATGGAGCGGTATCTTGCCCTGTTTGAAGCGGCTTCGGGCACATCACACAGCCTATTTTCGGAGCAATCAGGGACCGGATAGGATAGTCACCGCGAGTGCTGCCCTGTATTGGTCACTGTCCGCGCTGTCTGCGGGTATGCTCAGTTCGGTGGCAAAGGTGACCAATGACTTCCCGATCCCTGATCCGGCGGCGGCGCTAAAGATCGTGTCACTATCGGCGTGAAAGGGCCGGGGATAGGCGAGCGTGCTGCTGGGGGCACGGCCGGTCTGCGTGATGACGCTTGCCCCGGTGATCGTGGCTGTACTTGCGAATGCGGACGTGCCCGTGGCACTCAGAAAGGGGCCAAGGGCAGCCTGAATGTGCCACCCCGCGCGGCTTCCGGTCGCATCCGTGATGGAAACACTGAACGTCGTCGTATAGGTACGCGCCTCGTCCGTTGCCGTCGCGCCAGTGTACAAGAGTAGAGCCGGTGTATCGGTGATCGCGAGTTTGCCGGGTAGCAGCGTCACCGTCGCTGTCGCAGCACCGACGCCGCTCGCGATTCCGAAGATGAGACCGATAAGGAGGCAGATGAGGAGTGCGGATCGTCCGATCAACTTCATACATCATCCCCTGGGAACGGCAGGTTACCCCAAGCTCCACAGTTTTCAACTGCGGCTCTGCTTACACAGAAGCAGCGCTGGCAACCCGGCGGTCTCCAGAGAGATCCGTGGCTTTGCGTCCTCGTCTCGCGACGAGTTTGCCGAGTATCAATGTCTGTCCGTACCGAAGTCTATCCGTACCAAATCCTCTTGTCAGCATAACGATATTTCCCCTCTTGTCAACATTGTAGATGGACTTTGATTTATTTCTTGATATGAAGTGACGAGATTCTCACTGACCTCTCGCTGTGTGGAGCATCATTTCATTGTGCAGATGAACAACGAAATGCACCTTTCAACCGATAGGCGCGTTTTCCAATGCGCATCATCGTTCTCGGACTGCATCCATCCTTTCGGGTGTATTGCTCATCTGTGCTCCCCGCCAAAGCCTTTGCGCCAAGCCGTAGGTCCGTATCTGCGTTCGACAGGTTTCCCAGGCAATCTCTCCGCGCCGAAACGCGAAAAACTCGCGGGTGGACGCGACAATCAGCCCTGTGGCGGCGAGCCATCGTGCAACGGTGTTCCAGCACGCTGGATAATACCGCCGATAGAAACGTCGCCGCGCCCGATGAAGTGCGAGGAACATCGCTCGCGGCGCCTGGTTCGTGCTCTGCCCGCCATGGTGCGTTACCGTGACGGTCGGGAGGACGTGTACCGCAAAGCCTGCCGTCCGTGCGCGCGCGCAAAAATCGAGCTCTTCCATGTACATACCGTACGTTTCGTCCAGAAGCCCGACGCGATCGAATACCTCCCGCCGCACCGCCAGGCATGCGCCGAGGGGGAAGCCGACCACATATGGCCGATCCACCGGTGCGTTGGGATAGCGTCCGTTGAGGCGGGAAGCATAGAAACGGCGCGGCCAGGGCACGAGATCATACCAGACCTGAACAAGACTCGGTGGCGCGAAACCCGCCGATTGGGGCGAACCGTCGGGATTGACGAGGCGTGGCCCGGCGACGCCGACCGCCGGGTTCGCCCGCAGATACGTCGCGAGTGCGGTCAGGCCGGCGTCGTGCAACTGCGTGTCGGGATTGAGCAGGATGCAGACATCGCCCGTCGCCTGCCGCAGCGCGATGTTGTTCCCCGCCGCGAAGCCGGGATTATCGTCGCGCGCGACGAGTCGCACCCACGGGAACTCCGCCGCGACCATTGCTGCCGTGCCGTCCGTCGAGCTGTTATCAACAATCCAGACTTCCAGTGTGTCGCGATCCTCATGTGCCGCGATACTGGCGAGGCAACCGCGCAGTAGTTCCCGCACCTGCCACCCGACAATAATGACGCTGATACGGTTCATCAAAGGAGCGGCACCCCAGCCCGCGTGGCGGCAGTACGCAATCGTGTGTCTTGCGTCGCGAGGGGCAACCCCTGCCGCATCGCCAATTCCAGATATGAGGCGTCGTATGAGGAAAGGGTATGCTCACGTGCGAGTGCGAGCACCGCCCCGAACACGTTTGCGGCTCCGTCCGCATCAATGATAATCGGCAGTGATTGAAGAAGGTGTGCGAGGCGGGTTGCCTCATTTGCTGTGACACGGCGGCGGCGTTCAGCAACAAGGAGCGCGTTGGCGACTTCGAGCGACCAGACAGCCGGGACAACCGCACCCATCACCTGCAACTGATCGAGTAACGCGTCAGTTGCGGGCGTTTTTTCATCGTTGAAGCACCATGTCATCGTCATCGAGGTATCCACGACAAATCGTGTCACTCGCGCCCCTCCTCAATCATCTCGCGGATGGAAAGCCCGCCAAGCGTAACGGTACTCCGCAACTCGCGCAGTTCCGCGATAACTGCGGCGATATCTGGACGCTGTTTCGTTGAAGGAGGAACGAGCATTGCCACCGGTACACCATGTTTGGTAATCGTGATCGTTTCGCCATTCGCGACGGCATCAAGCAGGCGTGATAAGTGCGTTTTTGCTTCGTATGCACCGATCGTTTGCATGTATTCCTCCACGCCCTATAGACTAGTCTCCAACTAGTCTATCTCTGGGAGTACTCGCTGTCAATTGCCAGTGGTGCCATTGTGCGGGAGCGTCCTCACACTCGGACGTTCGTGGGCTTGATGACAAATACACCACGTGCGATACTGCGAAGGGTACTTCGAGGCGCACCACGATGGAGGTAATGTGCAAATCATCGCGGCACAGGACATCAAGAAGCGGGGCATTACGGCAGTTGACGCGCTCGCAGAAAAAGGGCCGGTCTATGTCGTCTCTCGCAACCAGCCGCGCTATGTGATCCTGACGATGGAACGCTACGCTGAGATGATCGAGGAGATCAACGAGGCGACCGAGGCGCGGATCGCGCTGGCG
>JBBSFO010000667.1:0-3112 GCA_038238655.1 Thermomicrobiales bacterium
AGAGGCACCCGATGGTTATGAATACCGTGCGTCAGCCCCCGCCCGGCCTGACTGACGACGAGAAAAGGATATGGGAAGAGGAAGAGCGCGCAATGCGCGACTTCCTCGCGAGCCTGCCACCACCCACGCCGATCGAAGAACTTGCCCGTATGCAGGGCGTCCGCATTCCGCAGCGACTAAAAGACCTTATCCCCAAATGGTCAGAAGGTGAATGGGATGACGACGAAGACTTCGATGTGATCCGCGCGCAAATGCGCGTGGGCGAAATCGAAATCACGAGAAGAAAACTCTCGGAGCCCCCTCCAACAGGTCTGAACCCCGACGATGATTACGAAACGTTCGAGCGGGAACAGTGGGAGCAGGAAGTCGCGGCATGGGATCGGGAACACAGCGAAGCACCTGATGAAGATATTAAAGCTAAAGCGTGAATACAATCGTCCTTGATACGAATGTTGCCTCGTACCTCTTCAATAACGATACGCGGGCGGCCTTGTACCGCCCGCATCTTGATGATGTCGTTATCAACGTCTCATTCATGACCATCGCCGAAATGCACTTCGGGGCGGAGTATGCTTCCTGGGGTAACTTTCGCCACCGTCGCTTGGAGAGATTTCTGCACGACTTCCCTGTAATCGAAAGCACACCAGAAATCTGTCATATTTGGGCACGGATTACCGCTGCATGTGCACGCCAGGGACGACGAATCCTTATCGCGGATGCATGGAGTGCCGCTTGTGCGCTCCGCTACGACTTTCCGCTCGTCACACACAACCGCAAGGATTTCGAAGCGGTCCCGGATCTCCGAATCATCTCAGAAATCGGCTGAATCGCGATGGGAACGCCCGACCGCGCTGTCTCACTTCGTACGAGTGATTTTACTTACAATCTGCCGCCGGAACTGATCGCGCAGGAGCCGCTAGCGGAGCGGGACGCCGCCCGACTCCTTGTGCTGGATCGGCGGACGGGCGGGACGACGCACGATGTTTTCCGCAACCTCGGCGCGTACCTGCGATCAGGCGACCTGCTTGTGATGAATGATTCGCGCGTGCGGCCCGCGCGGGTCTGGGCGGTGAAGCCGTCGGGTGGGCGACTCGAATTGCTCATCCTCCGTCCGACAGCGGACGGGGTGTGGGAAACGCTCATCAAGCCGGGTCGCCGCGCGTCCGTTGGTACGACATTCACGCTGACCGACCGCGCCGGGCAGATTGGCGAGACGCCGGTTGGAGGCGAGGTGCTGGCGAAGGAGCCGGACGGCGTGATGCGCATCCGTGTGGATGGCCCGCTCGATCCCGCTCTCGCGCGCCTCGGCGAAATGCCCTTGCCGCCCTACATCCACCGCCGCTTACCGGAGACGGATGCCGACCGTTACCAGACAACCTACGCACGGGCCACCGGCTCTGCCGCCGCGCCGACCGCCGGGTTACACTTCACGCCCGTGCTGCTCGATGCGTTGCGGGCACAAGGGGTACGCACTGCGGCAGTCACGCTCCATGTCGGCCTCGACACCTTCCGTCCCGTCACGGAAGAGGATCCCGACGCGCACCCGATGCACGCGGAGTGGTACACCGCGAGCGCCGAAACCGCTACCACGATCATGGAAACGAAGCGCGCCGGGCGCCGCGTCGTCGCGGTCGGAACGACGAGCGTGCGCGTGCTGGAAAGCGTCGCGGCGCAGCCCGGCGGCTGGGAAGCGGCGACCGAACGGGGCGCGGAAGGGTGGACGCGCCTCTTTATCCGCCCTGGCTATCCATTTCGCGCAGTGGATGCGCTGATCACGAACTTCCATCTGCCCCGCTCGACCTTGCTCATGCTTGTCAGCGCCTTCGTGGGCCGCGAGCACGTCCTTGCCGCCTACGCCGAGGCCGTGCGGGAACGCTATCGCTTTTTCTCCTTTGGCGATGCCTGTTTGATTGTCTGAACCACAGAAAAGATACGAAACGGAGAAAAGATGTCCAGCGAAACAAACAAGGCGGTAGTGCGGCGATTTCTGGAAGAAGGGTGGAGCAGGGGTGATCTCGCGGTCGTGGATGAAGTGATTGCCCCTGGGGCGGTGCATCCCTACTACCGCGAGTATCCACCCGGCCCCGAAGGTTTTCGGCAGTCCATCATCGGGCCGCGCACGACCCTCCCCGACCTCCATCTCGTCATTGACGACATGATTGCCGAAGGGGACAAAGTCGTCACCCGCTACACCTGGCACGGCACCGATACGGGTGGTTGGCCCAGCGCACAACCGACCGGCAAGCGAATCGCGATCATCGGCATGGACATGGACCGCCTTGCGGACGGCAAAATCGTCGAACACTGGACCGTCATTGACGAACTCGCTCTCCGCCAACTCCTCGGCCTCATCCCATCGGGAAATGCGTAAACCACAGAGACACAGAGGACACAAAGCAGGCAAGGAAAAAGAGAAAAAAAGGCCTTTGCACGACCGGCGTTCGTTATCCCGCTTCTTCTCCATCCCTCCTTCGTGCTCTTCGTGTCTTCGTAGTTCAATCGCTTTCTCCGAAGTATTCCAGCGATGTGACGTCCGCACGTTTATGGGCAGAGAGATGACCGGCGAAAGGAGCGCGGAAGGTGCCGGAGGTGGGGGCGACCTCGCCATAGTCGCGACCGACAGCGACAGTGATGTATTTCAGACCGGGAATGTTGCCGTTCGTCGGGTCGAAGGGGTGCGCGACGAGCCGCCCCGCATCGGTTGGATCGGGGAGCAGCGCCTCGACCCAGGCATGCGTGCCGCCTTCGCCGAGCAGATGGCCGGAGACGTACTGCGCAGGTACCCCGCAAAGGCGACAAAGGACAAGCATGATGTGGGCGTAATCCTGGCAGACACCCCGCCCCGCTGCCAGCGCCTGGGCCGCCGGGGTGCGTACGCCCGTGATGCCATGCGCGTAGGACATCGCGCCATGCACCCAGAGGTTAATGCGCGCCGCCAATGCCGCATCGTCGCCGCTCGCATCCCGCAACAGAGCGGCGGCGGCGCGTAGGGCATCATCCGGCATCGTGAGCGCTGTCGGTTCCCGCAGGAGCGCGGTGCGCGCGTCCGCAGCAGGGAGGATGACCGGATCGGCGGTCGCGTCGCGCTCGACGACGATCCACGCAGTGAAGC
>JBBSFO010000668.1:0-3091 GCA_038238655.1 Thermomicrobiales bacterium
CCATAAGGCGCATCTGACCGACGCGCCGTACACTGTCGTCGTTTTCGGTCACGCCTATGGCCTGGAACTGATGCCGGACGGGACGGAGCGGCAATTCAAGCACTACTACATGCCGGAGTCCGTCGGCATCGCGGTCGGCTTTTTTCTCGCCAGCATCACGCACGCGGGATTGGTCGCCCTCACTCACACACCCAGCCCGATGGCCTTCCTCGCAGACGTCCTGGGCCGACCGCGCAACGAGCGCGCCTACGTCGTCATCCCCATCGGCTACCCCGCTGCAGACGCGACCGTTCCCAGGCACGCTCTCCTAAAAAAGCCACTGGACGAAATTCTGGTGCGGTACTGATGGAACCTCACCCCCACAGAACATCAATGAACGTACCATCCGGCGCGAAGCGCGCGATGCCGAGATGGAGCGGTTCGTTCCCCGCCGGATCGCGCACCTGATCGGCGAAAAGGAGCGGCAGGAGCGGGCGGGCATTGTCAATCAAGGGGAGATCGGCCAACTCCTCCGGTAACACCCAGGCGAGTGTCCCCTCCGGGCAGTCGGGCAGCACGCGCTGTGCGAGCGTGCCGGTGAAATACAAGAGCGTCGTCAGCGGCGCGCCGGGTCGGGCGTGCAGAACGACGCGCCGGAGCGCGAAGTCGCGGACATCGCGCGCAACAATGCCGCTTTCTTCCCGCAGCTCGCGCAGGGCGGCGGCGGTTAGGTCGTCCATCTCGTCGGCTTCGACGCGCCCACCCATTCCCGTCCAACGCCCCGGATGGACCCGCTTCGTTTCCGCACGTTCCAAAAGGAGATACTGCCCGCCGTTTCGTAGCACGATTACCGTGAAAAGGGCTGCTGTATTTGGTTTCCCGGTGATCGGCTCTTCCATACATCGTTCCCCATTTCACATTCCCGCGCGTGGATTGGCACCGTCGCTTCGTCGCGACGACTGTGCGGGATCGAATGCAATAGTACATCGTGGGTAATAATCCGCGATCATCCAGCAGAGCGAGCGCCGAAACGGGACGCGCCCATTTCGCGGCCGGATCGGTGGTACGATACCGTCCTGCGCACGGATCGCCATCATGTCTTTCTCTGTGTCTTTGTGGTTCACGTCCCTTGGGGGTTCGATCATGCTTACGCTCACGCACGCGAACGGCGTCGCCACCGTCATGCTCGACCGGCCGGAGGCGCGTAATGCGCTGAATGGGGAATTGATCGCGGCGATCCGCGACTGCTTCGCCGCACTGGCGGCGGATGCTGCGGTGCGCGCCGTCGTGCTCACCGGGGCGGGCGACGTATTTAGTGCAGGCGCGGACATCGCGTGGATGCATGCGGCGGCACGGTTCACGGCGGAGGAAAATGAGCGGGACGCTCGGCAGATGGCGGCAATGTTCGCGACGATTGATCGCTGCCCGAAGCCCGTCGTCGCGCGTGTCAATGGCGCGGCATTCGGTGGCGGCGTCGGCCTCGTCGCCTGCTGCGACGTCGCCGTCGCGGTGGAGAGCGCGCGCTTCTCATTCTCGGAAGTCCGGCTTGGCATCGCCCCCGCGACGATTGCGCCCTTCGTCCTACGGAAAATCGGGGCGTCGCAGGCACGCGCGCTCTTCCTCACCGCCGAACGGTTCGACGCTCTCCGCGCCAAAGAAATCGGCCTCGTCCATGCCATCGTCCCTGCCGATGAACTAGATGCCGCCGTCACCCGCCAGACGGCGATGCTACTGCACGGCGGCCCGCACGCCCTCGCCGCCGCCAAAGAACTCGTCCAGGAACTCCCCGGCATGACCGACGGCGAGCAGCGCGCCTACACCGCCGCTCTCATCGCCCACCTCCGCACCAGCCCCGAAGGCCAGGAAGGCTTGCGCGCCTTTCTCGACCGCCGCCCTCCATCGTGGACAACGTATACCCCGAAGGAATAAGTTTCCGATCAGGCCAACCAGTTTTCCAACAGTAAGCCCGCGACGCGCTGGAAGTGCCGCTCGTTCCCGGTGACGAGCGTGAAGCCGTTTACGAGCGTAATCGCAGCGATCCGCAAATCCGCATCAGCGAGCTGTTTTCCCTGTCGCTCCAACTCCGCGCGGACGGTGCCATATCGGTGTGCAGCATCACGGTCAAACGGCAGAACGGTAAGGTCCGTGAGCAGAATACGCTCGATTTGTGCAAGAAGGAGATCCGTGCGTGCTGTCGCACGGGAAGCGCCGTAGATCAATTCACCAACGGTGATGCTCGTCGTGCATTGTTGCGTGGCCGGCACCTGCGTCAGTTTCGTAATCAGCGGCTTCGACGGTATCCGTTTGAGCAGGTTGCTCAAGACATCGGTATGGAGAACGTAGATCACGCTTCGTTATCCACCGGACGACCGAAGTCTTGAAGCCGCTGCGCGTAAATATCGTCCACAAATGCATCAATCTCATCGTCGCTCAAGTCATGTTGCACACCGAGCAATGCGAGCGCGCCACGCGGTTCGTTAGACGCGGATTGCGCCTCTTCCAAGCGCGCCAAATCGTCCATGCCGACGATTGCTGCCATTGGTTGACCGCGCCGCTCGATAATGACATGCTTTCCCTGATACGCAACTTCTCCAACCAACGCGGAGAGATGTGCTTTCGCCGTTGCGGTACTCACGCGCTGATTTGCCATTACTTCAATCCTCTCGTAGAAATGACCCAAAAGGTCAAGATGGTCCATTCTATCATAACGGATGCGAATGCAGTATGCTGACATCATCTTGGCTACGCTATAGCACGTATGCGACTGAGGCACTTAAGCAGGCAGAAACAACGGCAATGCTTCCCCTTCCCACGTCGAGGACCGGAAGGGGCCGGGGGGTTAGGATTGTTTAGCAAGGTATTCATCGCCAATCGAGGGGAGATCGCCGTTCGGATCGCGCGGACATTGCGGGCGATGGGGATTGGCGTCGTCGCCGTCTATTCGGAGGCGGATCGGACGGCGCTGCATGTGCAGGTGGCGGACGAAGCGTACAGTATCGGGCCGGCCCCGGCGCTGGAAAGTTACCTCAATATCCCTGCTGTGCTCGATGCCGCGAAGCGGAGCGGGGCAGAGGCGATTCATCCCGGCTACGGCTTCCTTTCCGAGAACGCC
>JBBSFO010000669.1:0-3089 GCA_038238655.1 Thermomicrobiales bacterium
CTCTGGGACGCGATTGATGTACAGTTCAAGGACCAATTGATCCGCTGTGAGGGGCATACCTTCGCGGGGATCGCGCGCCGCCATCTGCTCGACATTCTCCAGCGCCGGTGCGCCGCGCTCGGTGTGCGCTTGCATTTCGAGACACCGGTGAGCGATCCGGACGCCCTCTGTCACGACGCCGACCTCCTGATCGCGGCGGATGGCGTCAACAGCATGACCCGCCAGCGACACGCCGACACCTTCCGACCACAGACCGAGCAAGGGACAACGCGATTTATCTGGTTCGGCACTGACAAGGTCTATGACGCCTTCACCTTTCTTTTCAAGGAAAGCGAGTACGGCCTGTTTCAGGTCCACGCGTATCCATTCGACGCGACGATGGGCACGTTCATCGTCGAGTGCGCTGAAGAAACGTGGCAGCGCGCGGGCCTGTCGGAGGCGGACGAGGCGGCGAGCGTCGCCTTCTGCGAGACGCTCTTCGCGGAGCATCTCGCAGGGCGTCATCTCCATTCGAACCGCTCGCACTGGCTGAAATTCGTCACGCTCAAGAACGCCCGCTGGTCGCACGAAAACAGTGTGCTACTCGGTGACGCGGCGCATACAGCGCATTTCTCGATCGGCTCTGGGACGAAACTGGCGATGGAAGATGCGATCGCACTCGCCGCCGCCTGCGATCAACACGCCGATTTGCCGACCGCGCTCCGCGTCTATGCGCTTGGCCGTAAACCGCGCGTCGAGGCGATCCAGCGCGCGGCGGCGGAAAGCCAGCGGTACTTCGAGAACGTCCGCCGCTATCGCCATTTCGCGCCGTTGCCCTTCGCCTTCAACCTGCTCACACGCAGCGGCCGGATCACCTACGACAGCCTCCGCCAACGCGATCCGCAGTTCATCGCCGCAGTCGAACGCGACTTCCAGGCAGCGGCATCTACGGCTAACGGCAATGGCGACGGCGCTTCCCCGCTCGTCTCACCGCCCGCCGTCTTCACGCCCCTCCGTTTGCGGGATATGACGCTGCCGAATCGCCTCGTCCTCGCGCCGGTCTCGGACTATAGCGCGACCGACGGCCTGCCGACCGAGCGACAGGAGCGCCGTTTGATCGCCCAAGCGCGCGGCGGCGCGGGGCTGCTGTTCACCGAACCGGTTGCCGTTGTGCCGGATGGACGGATTACACCCGGAGACGCAGGCATCTACCTACCGCGTCACCGTGAGGCATGGACACGAATCGTCGCGGCGATCCACGACACATCGCCGGCAAAGATCGCGTTGCACCTCAACCACGCCGGGCGCAGGGGCTCGACGCGACCACGTTCCGAAGGACTGGACAAACCGCTGCGCGATGGCAATTGGCCGCTCCTATCTGCCTCCGCGATCTCGTACGGCACCGCCAACCAGATGCCGAAAGCGATGGATTATGCGGAGATGGAGCGCGTGTGTGTCTCTTTTGTTGCGGCGGTGTACGATGGCGCGCAGGCAGGATTCGATCTGCTGTACCTGAACATGGCGCACGGCTACCTACTCGCCAGTTTCCTTTCCCCGCTGACGAACCGGCGCGAGGACGAGTACGGCGGCTCATTGGAAAACCGCCTCCGCTTCCCGCTCGCCCTCTTCGACGCTGTCCGTGCCGTCTGGCCCGTCGAAAAACCGCTCGCCGTCGCCCTTTCCGCAACGGACTGGGCAAAGGGCGGGAACGAAATCACGGACGCGGTTGCCATCGCCCGCGCGCTGAAGGAACATGGCTGCGATCTGATTGCAGTCCACGCCGGGCAGACGACGCTGTCCGGCCAGCCGGTTTACGATGTCGAAGCATTCGCCGGATACAGCGACAGCATCCGCAACGAAGCGGGCCTCCCAACGCTCGCAACCGCCTACACGACGACGACCGGCCAGGCGAACACGCTCCTCGCCGCCGGGCGCGCCGATCTTTGCCTGTTCAACCCGCCTCATCGGTAAGCGCAAATTGTCAGGTGGTAGCAGGCTTTCCAGCCTGCTACCACCGCAGCGAAAAAATAGTCACCTACTTGGGACGACAATCGAAGGAGGATGCGATGGAATACGACTTCAACTACGCGGTCCGGGACGGCATCGCGACGGTGACGTTCGACCGGCCCGAAGTGCTGAACGCGCTCACCTTCGCGGTCTACGCGCAGTTCCGCGACCTGCTCGAAGCGCTCCGCTACGACGATGCGGTGAAGGTGCTCGTCCTCACCGGCAGCGGCGACGGCTTCTGCTCGGGCGGCGATGTCCATGAGATCATCGGCGAACTGTTGAAGCGGGATATGAAGGGCCATCTCGAATTCACGCGGATGACCGGGGCGGTCGTCGCAAACATGCGCCTGCTCGATAAGCCGATCATCGCCGCGCTCAATGGCACGACAGCGGGGGCGGGCGCGGTGATCGCCCTCGCCGCCGACCTCCGCCTCGCCGCCGCGCACGCGCGCATCGCCTTTCTGTTCACGCGCGTCGGCCTGACGGGCGCGGACATGGGCGCGGCATACCTGCTCCCCCGGATCGTCGGGCAGGGGCGCGCGCTCGAACTGCTCCTGTTCGGCGACAGCATAGACGCGCCGACCGCCGAGCGGTACGGCCTCGTCAACCGCGTCCTGCCGCCGGAGGAATTGCTGCCCACCGCCTACCGGTGGGCGGAGCGGCTGGCGAACGGTCCCACGCTCGGCATTTCGATGACGAAGCGGATGGTGAACAACGAGTGGAACATGGACCTGCTCGCCGCCATCGAGGCGGAAGCGCAGGCCCAGGCGCTCCTCTTGATGGGTGAAGATCACCGGCTCTTCTACGAGGCGTTTCTGGAAAAGGCGAAGCCGACATTCACCGGACGATAGCCCGCCCCCGGCCCCTCCAACGTCGGGAGGGGAGTCGGCGAACAGGCTTGGTCGTCTGCGTCAGGTATTTGTGCAGCGACCGAGGCGGCGCCAGCGGGGAGCGGAGCAGGGGAGCGCTTCGACACCTATGCTGCGATCATCCTTCTGCGGTCGTCAGATCAATCATTGATGTGACCTCGGAGACGGTATTGGCTGGAAAGCCGCCTTTGCGGGCGTGTTCGCGCACCATCTCCGCGTCCGGCGCGATGTAGA
>JBBSFO010000670.1:0-3085 GCA_038238655.1 Thermomicrobiales bacterium
CGAGTACCAGCCGCCCTCCTGGTTCATGGGGTCCAAGTACGAAGTGCCCGCCGTCGAACTGGCGAACAAGGCCGGGGCAAAGCGCGGCAAGAACATCGTCATCATCGGCGCGATTGCCAAACTCTTCGGTCTCGACAAAGAAGTCGCACTAGAGACGATCCGCAAAAAACTCGGCAAGCGCGCCGAACTGCTACAAGGCAACATTGCCTCCTTCGAGGCGGGCTACGACTACGCCGGGTCGCTGATAAAGGGCGACCGCTTCGGTTTCACCTTCCCGGAAACGCGTGGCAATGGCAACCGCCTGATTATGAATGGCAACGATGCCATCGTCGCCGGCGCGATCCGAGCGGGCTGCCGCTTCTACGGCGGCTACCCGATCACCCCGGCCTCCGACATCATGGAGAAGCTGGCAATTGAACTGCCCGTGATCGGCGGCGCGCTCCTCCAGGGCGAGGACGAAATTGCCTCGATCAATGCCTGCCTCGGCGCATCGTGGGCGGGCGTCAAATCCATGACCGCAACGGCCGGCCCCGGCCTGTCGCTGATGACTGAAGCGCTCGGCCTCGCTTCGATGGCGGAAATCCCCGTCGTCGTTGTGGACGCGCAGCGCGGTGGCCCGAGCACCGGTCTGCCGACCAAGACTGAGCAGAGCGACCTCAACCTGGCGATCTACGGTGCGCATGGCGACACGCCGCGCATGGTCGTCGCGCCAACCGAAGTCGGCGACTGTTTCCCGACGACCGTCCTCGCCTTCAACCTGGCCGAGCGGTACCAGATGCCGGTGCTTCTACTATCCGATCAGTCACTTTCCAGCCGCACCGAAAGCGTCGCGCGCCCCGACCTCGATAATGTCGAAGTCTGGGATCGCATCACCCCCGAGAACGCGGAGAAATACGCGCACCTGATCGGTCGCAATGGGCACGCGAGCGCGAACGGCCACCGCAATGGCGCGCAAGAGGAGAGCGAGGGCAACCGCAACGAGATCGCGGAAGACCCCAGCGGCGATCCCGTCTACATCCGCAGCGAGACGGCGCTGCTTTCCTACGGCGTGGACCTGACGCACGTCGGTGTGGACCGCGTACCGCCGGAAGATAAGTATGTCCGCTACGCGATCACCGAAAGCGGTATCTCGCCGATGTCCATCCCCGGTATGCGCGGTGATGCCCGGTACGTCTCCACCGGCATCGAGCATGACCAACTGGCCGACCCGAACTACACGCCGGAATACCACACGGTGATGATGAACAAGCGGTTCCGAAAGTTGCAGACGGCGATGAACGACGTTGGCGAGTCGGTGATCCACCGCTACGGCGCGGAAAATCCGGACGTGCTCGTCTTCGCCTGGGGCAGCACGGCCGGCCCGGCCCGCGAGGCAGTCGAATGGGCCGTCGAGCAAGGCCACTCGGTCGGCTTGATCGTGCCGATCCTGCTCTGGCCGCTCATCCCGAGCATCGGCGTGGCAATGGCGAAGGCGAAGAAGATCGTCATCCCGGAAGTGAACTACGGCGGCCAGTTCGCGCGGCTCCTGCGCTCGGAGTTCGGCGGCGACCGTGACCGGATGATCGAGGTCCACAAGTATACCGGCCTCCCCTTCACGGCGGCTGAAATCGAGAATGTCATCAAGGAGGCAGTGGCATAATGGTCACGACAGCACCCCCCACCCAGGAGCAAGAGCCGAAAACGGTCGCACACTACCGTTCCAGCCTGCGCCCGATCTGGTGCGCCGGTTGCGGCGACTTCGGCGTCCTTTCCGCATTCTACGAGGCGCTCGTCGCCCTCGACATTGACAAGGACAACCTTTCCGTCGTCTCGGGTATCGGCTGCTCCAGCCGCTTCCCCGGTTTCGTGGATGCCTATGGTTTTCACGGCGTGCATGGTCGCTCGCTCCCCGTCGCCACAGGCATCAAGATGGCCCGACCCGATCAGACGGTTGTCGCCTTCGGTGGCGACGGCGATTACTTCTCCATCGGTGCGGGCCACTTGCCGCACGCCGCACGCCGCAACCTCGACATCACGGCGATCGTGATGGACAACCAGATCTACGGCCTGACCAAGGGGCAGATCTCGCCAACCTCGCCACAAACGATGCGCACCAAGTCCACCCCGTACGGCTCACACGATATGCCAATTAACCCGATCGGCTACGCACTGATGTACGGCGCGTCCTTTGTCGGTCGCGCCTTCTCGGCGCAGCGGCAGGTAATGAACAAGATGATGGCGCGCGCCATCGCCCACAAGGGCTTCTCGTTTATCCAGGTGATGTCGCCGTGCGTCACCTTCCACGACACCTACAAGACCTACAAGGACATCACGCAGCCCTTGCCGGAAGGCCACGACCCCTCCGACCGCGAAGGGGCGATGCATCTGGCGATGACTGAAGAAAAACTCTCCCTCGGCGTCTTCTACGAGGGCGAGCCGATGGAGCCACCGGGCGACTACATCAATGACCCCTACATCGAAGTCAAGCAGACCGACGCGATGGATCGTCTGAACAAGTACCTCGACAAGTTCGCTTAGCGAGCAATGAGGGGCCGAGCCGTGAGGTTCGGCCCCTTTCGTATGTCCGGATACCGGCTGAGAAACGATGGAGATGCCCTTGCATGGCGCGATGCCGCCGATGGATACTTACCGCACCGCCGCAGAACGGTTGAGCGCGGGCGAATCTATCGAAAGGCTAACCAGATGCCCATCCAGACCAACGGCCTCAGTCACCTCGCGATCCGCGTCACCGATCTCGCCCGCGCCAAACAGTTCTATTCCGAAACACTGGGATTTCCGGTGATGATGGAGTTCGCGGATGTCGTCCTCGTCAATGCCGGTGGCATGCTGCTCGGCATGCGCGGCGGCAACCCGGAGACCGCGCCGGACGATCGTTTTAACCCCTTCCGTGTCGGCCTCGAGCATATTGCGCTCGCGGTTGCCGATCCGGCGGAGCTGGATGGATTGCAGAAACAACTCGACGCAGCAGGCGTGCGCAACAACGGCGTGGAGGGCGACGCCTCGACGGGCGGGCGGTATATCAGTTTCTACGACCCCGACGGCATCGCCTGGGAGTTGTATTTCCTCCCTTCTCCGTAGTTCCTTC
>JBBSFO010000671.1:0-3085 GCA_038238655.1 Thermomicrobiales bacterium
AGCCGGTTATGCGAGGAACGAGGCGACCTCGTAGAGCGCGGCGCGCAGGGCGGCCCAGAGCACGGCGTACTGATCCCACGGGGTGCCATCGTTGATGCGGATCGTCAGCGGGCCGGTGCGCTCGACCCCGGCGGTGCGCGCCGCGCGATCGCACTGCGGCATCGTCAGGAAGTCCACGTCGAGCCGGAATGGTTGGCCCGGCGTGTACGGTGGGACGCGGTCGCGCTTCGCCAACGCGCGGGCGGCGGCAGCGGTGATCTCCGGTCGCGTCGCGGCGGGTGGGCGGCACAGCGCGGCGTTGCGCCCACACGCCTCCTTCACCGCGACCGTCTCGATCTCCTCGCCAAGAAAGGCGTGCGCTTCAGCGACGGTCGTCGTGTCGCCCGTCACCAACACGACGGGGATGGCCATCGCGCCGAGAACGGCGGCGTTGAGGCCCGTCTCCCCATGTGGACGCCCGTTGACGCGCAGTTCGGAGACGACCGCACCGGCGATGGTATGAGGATGGATCGCCTTCGGCGTGCGCGCCATTGCGTGGTAGCCGACGAAGACCGCCGCATCGAACGACCGGCTGTCCGCCATCTCGATCTGGCAGTGATCCTTGGCATCGCCCGTGCCGCTGAGGAGGTGCGCCGCCGGATGCATCTCCTCGAATAAGAGATTGCGCATCGGGCCATGTCCGTCGTTGACGAGGATGAAGTCCGCCCCCGCCGCTACCAACCCCTCGATCGCGGCGTTCGCATCCTGCGTCATCAGGCGGCGACCGCGATCATACTCCCGCTGACCCGGCATCATCATGTCTGCGTGGACGACGCCGGTGATTCCCTCGATGTCCACCGAGACGTAGACGTTCATTGGTCCTCCATTTATCCGGCGCAAACCGCCGCTGGTGATTATCGCGCATAAGAAAGGAAAGTCGGCATTTCCTCGCCCGTCGGTTCGAAGTATGCGGACCGATCTATTGCAGGCATATCCGGTCGTGGCCGACACGCATTAACGCGATCGGTCGCGAAAAAGGTAGCCACGGCGAGTACGCGGTGCTACACTCTGCACCGGATGGACCGCACAGCCCTCAGCAGCAAAGGGTGCGGTCGTTTCCTCTTCGATCTATCAAGTGGGGTATCGTCACGATGGCGCGAATGGCGCGGCAACGGCGCGGCAGGCGACAGGAAGGGGAGCCACCATGCTCTACCTGTCACAACTCATCAATGCCTCCATCCGCGACCGGGACGGCGAGCGGATCGCGACCGTGCGCGACCTCATCGCGCGCATCGGCGAGGGCTACCCGCCCGTAACCGGCGTCGTCGCGCGGCAGGGGCGGCGCGAGTTCTTCATTCCCATCGGCGGGATCGCCAGTATTGATGCCGACGGCGTCACCCTTTCCTCCGCGAAACTGAACATCGGTCGCTTCGAGCGGCGCGACAGCGAAATCCTCCTCAACCGCGATGTACTGGACCGGCAGATCATTGATGTCAACGGCAAGCGGGTCGTGCGCGTCAACGATCTGCAGATCGCGCCCGTCGAGGGGTCATACCGGCTGATTGGTGCGGATGTCGGGGCGCGGGCGCTGGTGGCGCGGCTCGGCTTCGGCAAGCGGCGGGATCGTGCGACGCTCGGCGATCTCGTGGACTGGGCGGACATCGAATACCTCGCCGCTAACGCGCCGACTGTCCGTCTCAAGGTTTCGCATGACCGGCTGGCGAAACTGCACCCGGCGGAGATCGCCAACATTATCGAGGATTTGTCATACCACGAAGGCTCCGAAATCGTCTCCTCGCTCGACGACGAGACGGCGGCGGACACGCTCGAAGAGCTGGACGACGAGCGGCAGGCGGACATCCTCGAGCAGATGGACAGCGAGCGCGCTGCCGACATCCTCGAGGAGATGGCCCCGGATGACGCGGCGGACATCCTCGCCGATATGTCGCAGGCGAAGCAGGATGAACTGCTTGCACTGATGGAGCCGGAAGAATCCGAGGATGTGCGCGAACTCCTCGAATACAACGAGGACACCGCCGGTGGCATGATGACGACCGATTACGTCTCGGTGCCCGTCGCGGCGACTGCCGAGGATGCACTCGCCCACCTGCGCGCGATGGATGAGCAGCCGGACATGGTCTATTACTTCTACGTTGTCGAACGCGGTGAGGTACCCCCTCCGGACGATCTCAACAGCGATCTCCCTGAATATCTCCGGGGCGTCGTGACTCTGCGGCAGTTGGTCAGCGCGCCGCCGCGCACGCCGCTCGCCGAGATAATGGAGCGCGATGTGATTACCGCGCGCCCCACCGACCGTGCGGACGACGCCGCGCGTCTCCTGATCGAGTACGGCCTGTACGCCCTCCCCGTCGTCGGTGAGGATCGCGAAATCCTCGGCATCATCATGGTAGACGACGCTATGGAACGGCTCCTGCCGGACTCCTGGCGCCAACGGCTGAAAGTCTTTAGTTAGTAGACAGTAGTCGGTAGGCAGTAGGCAGAACGGAGCCGATCTCTCTGACTACTGACTACTGCCTATTGAGAAGCGGAGCGATTGATATGGCAGGTGGAAGACAATGCGGCCCGAGACTGATGTCGGCGGTCGCGCCGCAGAGAAGCACGCCCTCGTACACGAGCATCCGGTCGGGACCGTACGGACCGCACTGACAACCGCCGTACCGGCGGCTGCGGAGCGACTACGGCGCATCCGACCGCGCCGCCCAAATGTCCCCCGTGTTTCACGTGGAAGGTTGTTGGTTTTTTTCTCGCTCCTCGGCCCCGGCATCGTCACCGCCAGTGCGGGCAACGACGCGGGCGGTATCGCCACGTACGCGAGCGCCGGCGCCAAGTACGGCTATGGCCTGATCTGGGCTATGGTGCTGCTCATCCCCGCGCTCGCCATTGTGCAGGAAATGTGCGCGCGGATGGGTGCGGTCACCGGTAAAGGATTGACCGATCTGATCCGCGAGGAGTTCTCGCTGCGCTGGACGGCGTTCGTTATGCTTACACTGCTAATCGCGAACGGCGGCATCGTCGTCTCGGAATTCGCGGGGATCGCGGCGGCCTTCGAACTCTTCCATGTCTCGAAATACCTCAGTGTGCCGCT
>JBBSFO010000672.1:0-3083 GCA_038238655.1 Thermomicrobiales bacterium
CCTCGACAGTGCGCAAACGGCAGGGAGCGATCCGTTCGAAACTCGGCGGGATGGAGGGCGACCTCGTCCGGCTCGCGCGCGAGCGCGGGATGCTGCCGGCGGTCACAACGGCCGCCGAAGGCACAGAAACCTCGTCTGCGGAGGGTACGTGATGCCGGGCGGCTGGGGAGATGAGCGGGACGCGCGTGCGCCAGGCCCATCACGGCAGCACCTGCGGGCGACCGAGGCGCAGCGGGCGGCATGGCGGGAGATGGGCGTGGACCGGTTCAAGGACCCCGACCATCAGCGCTACGCGCAGAGTCACCGCTCGACAGAGAGCCTGCGGGAAGCGGGTCGCCACGGTTATCAGGCGACGGCAGAACGGTATGGGCGGGATTTCGCCAGCGACCTCCTAGCCGATCACCGCCGCGCGCAGCCGACGCGCGGGGAGCGGGAAATGCGGGGACTGCTCGCCGAACTGGGGGTGCAGGAAGGGCAAGACTACCAGCGGGAACATAAAGTGGCGCCGGGCGTCTACGCCGATTTCGCCTGGCCGGATCGGAAAGTGGCGGTGGAGGTTCACGGCGGAGCGCATCAGGCAACCTTTTTCCTTGAGCGGGGGATGCCCGAGCGGGAGGAGCGGCGGACGGCGGTCTACGAACGCGAGGGGTGGACGGTGCATGTCGTCACCGACCGTGACCTGCGGGAGGGGCGCGAAGATACGCGCGCACGGATGCGCGAGACGCTTGCAGTATCTACCGAGAGCAGACGATGAGGGGAAGATCATGACCGACACGAATGTGCTGATCGTACAGATGCTCGATGGGGAGGCATGGGAGCGGGGCGAGATCGCCATCAATGGGCGACCCGTGACCCTTACTGAGTGGTTCGGCAAGCTGGTCGAGTGGGAGATGCGACTCTCCCTCATGCCGCTCTCGCGGATCACCGGGGGGCCGTACGACGGCGGGCACGTCCTCATGGCGACGGGGGACACGCGACTGTATTTCGCGGTGCCTGCGGCGGGGATTCCTGCGCTGCGCCCTTGGCTGTCCGACCGCGACTACGCGGAACTCCTGCGGCGCACCTCGTCGTGAATGGCATGGGTTCTCATTCACGCCCCCTGTCGGCATTCCCGCCGTCAACCCCGCCGCGAGAACGAGGGTCGCATGGCCCTCAAGGCACGCTCCGCTGCGCGTCGCTCTGCGGCCTTGACCGCCCTGCACCCGAAACCGTAGCGGCGGGGCCGCCGGGAAATGCAGCGAACAGAAAGGAGCGCACAATGGACGAGCGCGACCGGACGATGAGCGATCACGAGCTCGAATGGTGTGAAAACGAAGACCTGCGTTATGCCTACTATCGCACCCGCGCGGAGATGATCCAGCACTGGAAGCGGGAACGGGTGACGGGTAAGGCACCCATCTATTTCCTCGAAGCCGAGGACGATTGGACGCCGGTGCCGATGGATCGTGCCTTCTGGCAGATGGTCATGGGTGGCTTGGATGGATTGCGGCGATACCTCTGCCATGCGGGTGTCCTGCGCGGCGACGACTGAGGATCGGTGCGGTCAGCGCGAGGCGGGGTCGTCTTTCTTGCGCCGCCCCCCGCCACCGCGTTTCCCGTGCAGCGGGTGGTCGGGAGATGCAACGCCCGTTTTTCCCTGATGGGTGTGCCGGTAACGTTCCACCTCGGCGGCGGCGATCACCCAGATCGAGCCGAGTCGCTTAGCGTGGAGACTGCCGCGCGTAATCTGGCGCAGGAGCGTATCGCGGTGCAGTCCTAACTTCTCTGCAGCCTGCGTAACGGTCAGCATGTCCTTCCCCTCATCCTCCATAGGGGCATTCTAATCATCCCGCATCCACGGGGCAATGGCATTGACAAAATACCGCATATACGGTAAAATGAGTAGGTCAGCCGGAGTCGCCGCTGACAGACGAAGTGCCCCAGCCGGTGCTACCAACACCGCCGGGGCTGACCAGAGGGAGTGACCCCCATGGCATCCACAGCGTACGTCACGTTCACCGTCCCGACAACCGTCCAGATTCCCCGCACCATCACCCCCCAGACCGACCCCCAAACTGCCGACTATGCGGTGCGCGCCTTCTACGGCGTCACCTACTCATGGCACAACCATCAGGACGGCGACGGCGTGCTCGCGACCCGCGATACCATCCAAGCGTTCGTGACCGCCCTGATGGAAAGCGAGGCGGTAACGGTGCTCTACGAGGATGCGAAGCATGAACTGACGGCGCGCACACTCTACCCCAGTGCCGTGATGTTGACCGAAGAGCACTACGTGGCGTGCAAGGCGTACTGCACCTTCCGGCAGCGGACACAGACCTTCCGGCTCGACCGGATGCGTTGCGTCCATCCCGTCACCTTCCCCGGCGAGATCGCGGCGGCATAACGCCCGCAGGGGGACGGTGCAGAGCCGTCTCCCACCTACCCCCTTTGACCACGACGGAACGCATGGGAGGCATTGCCGTGTCCTACACGCAGACGGTGTTCGCGCTAGACGGCGCGGCGGCATCCAAAAAAGAACAAATGCCCGTGTCTGCGTTCGCGGCGCACCGGGGCGGATGGACGGCAACGCTGCGGCACACGCTGACCCCTTCCGCGAAACGCTTGTCTGACGACTTTTGGGATGAGTACCGCTTCGAGTGTGAGACACGCGACCGTTTGCACCTGCCGGAGGTGAGCCTCGCTGAGTTCCGTGATACGCGTGATTGGACCGATTGTATCGAGGAGCAAGATGATGACGACGATTGGATTACCGAACCCGACACCGGCACCCCGCCGTATGGCATCGTTGCCGCACGCGCGCACTGAGGGGCATGACGAGCAACTGCGGGCGGTACTCGCTACGCTCGAACAGGGCATCGCGGCGATCCTCGACAGCGAGGACTTCGCCGGATACCTCCGCATGCTCGCGCACTTCCATCAGTACTCGCCGAATAATGTCGTGCTTATATGGACCAGCGTTCCCCGTCAATAGGCTCATATGGCCATCACGCTCTCAAGGTTTCCCCTGTGTCCGACGTCAGGCCCGCGATGCGCGCAACCTGCGCTTTTTTCTCCTGGATGTGCTGCAGCGTCTCCACCAGCCC
>JBBSFO010000673.1:0-3072 GCA_038238655.1 Thermomicrobiales bacterium
ACCACGCGCCGCTCCACCGGCGCCCCATTGGCGTCGCGGTACACTTCGTTCGATTCTTCTCTCCGGTACGTCATGCTGTCGCTCCTTTTCGGCAAACGCCTGCATTCCTGCCGCGAACACCAAACATTTCGATCCGTGTTGCATAAAAGCAAGCGCCGTGCCAGCACTGAACGTGACAACGAAAACGGTGGCCGGGATGGGTAAAGAGGAGCGGCAGGCTCAAGCCTGCCACCACCGATCATGGTCCCTACAGGGACACTTCGGCAGTCGGGTGTGCCAAGGCGGCGATAATGCGCGGCCAGAGTCCTTGGTCGCACCACAGGCGATATCGCTTGTACGCCCGGTCCCGCTTGCCGTATTCCTTCGGCATCTCCCGCCACGACAGCTCCGTGCTGACCACCGCCAGGATCCCGTTGAGCACCGTGCGGTGGTCGTGTCGCGGTCGTCCTGTCCGCGGCCTCTGCGGCGGCAGGAGCGGCCGGATGCGCTCCCACTCCGCATTGGTGAGCGCGCGATGGATCGGCAGGAGCGGCGGCACGACGCCGACGTGGCGGCCGCTCTGCTGCTTCAGCGCACGGTGGGCGGCGTGACAGCGAGCGGCAGCCGCCTGGTGTGCCCGGCGCCAGTGCGACCATGCCAGATGGAAAGGACGGCGCGTCTCGTCTCCCGCCATCGCCAGGACCAACCGGCGCGTTTCCGGCACCGTGAGCGGAATCAGACCGGGATCATCGCCCCCTTTTCCGCGTCCTCGCATCGGGCAGCGTGGCGGACCACGACCAGATAGGCGTGCGCCAGCAGGCAGAGCGTCACGAAGCGATGCCATGCCGTCCAGGTGCGGACCTCGTACTGATCCATGCCGACCTCCCCCTTCGCCTGCGCGAAGCATTCCTCCACCTGCCAGCGCGCGTCGCACACCCGCACCAGTTCCTCCCTGGTTGTCGCGGCCGGGCCGTAGGCGAGCCAGTACGCATCGGCGCTCGGATCATCCGCATCACGACGGATGAGCAACCAGCGGCACCTGTCCGCTGCACATTCCTCCGAAAGTGCGAGGCACAGCCAGGGAGAGGCGTCCGATTGGGGAAGCTGCGCGGCCACTTGCTCGACGCGGATGCGTCGTCCCTGATAGTCGATCGCATTCGTCCGCGGGATCATCACCGCGTAGGCCCGCTCGCGCTCCTCCAACCAGCGCCGGAATGCACCCGAGCGGCCATAGAAGGAGTCCGCAACGACCCATCGGGCCGGGACGCCGGCGTCGAATGCCCGCGCCAGCATCCGCTCAGCCAGGGTGATCTTGCTCTCGAAGCATGTCCCTGCCGGGATGCCCGCCTCAACGCGACGATCCGGGTCCTCTGCCCATTCGCGAGGCAGATACAACGCACGGTCGATAAATGCCGCCCCACGTGCCGAGGCATACGCGAGGAAGACTCCCACCTGACAGTTGACCGTGTCGCCGGCCGTGCCGGTGTATTGTCGTGCGACGCCACACGATTTCGTCCCCTTCTTGAGGAAGCCGGTCTCGTCGACGATCAGCACGCCGCTCGCCGCATCACCGAGGTGCTCGATCACGTAGTCGCGCAGATCGTCGCGCACCCCATCGGCATCCCACGACGCGGCGTTGAGGAGCCGTTGCGCACCCTTCGCCCCGCATTCGCCGATCGCCTCGGCGAGTTGCCAGCCGTTCTTGCGCTCGACACGATCGAGCAGGCCCACCAAGTAACGTCGCACGCGCCCGCGGACCTCGATCCGCGCGAAGCGATCGACAATCCGCTGATGCAACGCCTCCAATGTCTCCGACCACCGCGCGATGGTGTCCGATTCGGCCCGTGTACGCTCCGCAACCATGCGCCCCTCCTCCGCTATTGCTATGCGAGAGAAGGGTACCGCGGTTCATCCCGAAGTGTCCCTGTAGGGTTTCCTTATCGTGATCGGATTGGGGCACCATCGCTGGTGCCCCGTGCGATATCGCGCCCTCAACTGGCCGTGACGGTCAGCGGCCCGGCCACCGTCGGCCCGCCGCAGTCGGTCGTGTGTAGCGAGTAGCTAATCGGCCCTGTGGTGTCCACGCTCGTCGCGTTGCCCGCCCCATTTTGCGAGAAACTAACCAGCCCGCCGAACTGCGTGCACAGCGCCGCCGGCTGCCCACTGCCCGTGTCGAAGGTCAGCGGTACCGGCTTACCCACCATCGTCGCGACATTGGGCGAGGGACCGCCCGCCGTCGTGCCGTTGGGGCTGCTGATCTGCGCCGTCGTCGCCACCGTCGCCGTGTCGACCACCACCCCGTTCTTCACCAGGGTGAAGACGTACTTGCCCGAGAAGATCCACGGCGCCGTCACCGTGCCGAACTGCGAGGCGGTGAAGAGTTGCGGCGTGCTGCCATTGACACTGAGCATCACCTGGCCAACCGAGCCGTCCCCCGTGTCGAAGCTGATCGCGCTACTGCGCACGAGCTGGGTGGAGGAGGTGGCGGCGGTGGCGAAGGAGAGGGTGGCGGGAGCAGCGACGATGGCCGGGCCGGTACCCCCCTTGGGATTGAGCTTGGTGATCGCGATGCTGGCGAGCAGGGTGGTGTGGCTCGTGCCGGCATAGAGTTTGAAGACGTACACGCCGGAGTTGAGGAAGCCGGCGGGCTGCGAGCCGGAGGCACCACTGGCGAACAGGGTGTCGGGGCCGCCGTTGGCGGCGACGTAGACTTGGGCCGTAGCGACATTGGCCGTGCTGAACTTGAGGTTAACGTTGTTCTGACCAAAGGGGACGCTTGTCCGGTCCGCCGTGAGGACACCGGTGGGAGAAGGGTGGATGGAGACCGATGTCGTGCCGGTCAGTCCTGCCGAGTCCATCGCAGTCAGGATGATCTCATAATAGACATTGTCGCCGTGGTCGGGGATCGTGAAACTCCCACCGGTGTCGGCGATCGTCAGGTAGGTGTGAGTATGGCAGACGCCACCGGGGCAATGATGCTGGACGACCTGCCAGGTGAGTTGGGGGCCGGGAATCGAGCCGTCAACCGGGTCCGTCGCGGAACCGGAGAAGTTGATCGTGTCGCCGATGGCATAGGTGAGCGACGGCGATGGC
>JBBSFO010000674.1:0-3068 GCA_038238655.1 Thermomicrobiales bacterium
ACGCGGGTTTCGACCGGCGCGACAGCACTCACGACGGGTGCGATCTGTGTGGGGATCGTTCCTGCTGTGGGAGTCGGTTCAGCACTGCCACCACCGCATGCGTTCAGCAACACACTCGCCAGTAGCGTTGCGAGAGCAATAATGCCGTGCCGACGCGCTCGTATTGGGGTATCCTCACGCCGTGGAATACACACATCGGCTTGCGTGCTCGCCATCGCTATCCCTCCTGCTTCCACAGTATGCCATTGGTATGATTGTATCAGAGGGTGAACCGCACGTCAGTCGGGACGGCGAAGCCAGCGTCGTGCGCCAATCTGTACGGGACGCGCTCGGCTGCTGCGACGGCGGATCCGGCATCGTGACGGGGTCATCTCGAAACCAGACGACATTCATTACGCGCAACGTTCGAAAACATCGCAACCGATGTTCTCCGCAATGCTTGTGCTTCTCATAGAACCGTCTTATTCTTGCGCACGTCTTCAATATATGTCCGGAAACACGATGCGTCGGAGGGCGGTACGGTGCTGAAGGTGAGCGTTTCGGAAATCACGGTCTATTTGGGTCTCGAGGCTGTCCGGCAACTTGCGCTCGATGCGCCAGTTGTCACGGTTGGGCGCAACGAGGATAACAACCTGGTGCTGCGCGATGCGAAGGTGTCCCGCCATCATCTGCGCTTCGTCCGTCAACCGGACGGGACGTATATTGCCGAGGATAGCGACAGCGCCAACGGCACGTGGATTGGCGATTATCGCATCGCGCGCATCGCGCTCAGCGATGGTATGACGCTGCGTGTTGGCCCGTTCACCCTGATTGCGCAGAATCCTCGGCAGGTGCGCAGCGACGAGACGATTCTTCCCAGTTCGCCGGGGGCGTACAGCAACGAGACCGTCGTGACAGGATCACCCCCCTCCGCCTCCTTCCCACCACCCGGCACGCCCAACTGGACCCTCGTCGTGAGCGACGGGCAAGGCGAGCGGCGCGTGCCCATGACGGGCGAGAATTTCACGATTGGTCGCGGCGCGCGGTGTGACCTTGTCTTGCGCGATCCCGATGTATCGGTCCGTCATGCGTCTATCGAGCGGCGTGGCTCGACCCTGACCGTGATTGATAACGGCAGCACGAATGGCACACTCCTCGATGGCGATCGCATTACCTCCGTCCCACTCACGCCGGGGCGTGTCCTCACGATCGGGCACACCCGCCTTGTACTGGCGAACCCTGAATCATCGCACGCCGATGTCCCACAGACCCGCCCGTTCGCGGACAACGGCAGGATCACTGGCGGTATCCCGCTCGAACTCAGGACGCGCGTGGCGGACGTACCGCCCGTCGTGCCCGTCGCTATCACCAGTCTGCAACTAGAGAAGGATGTCGTCACGATCGGGCGCGATGCAGAGAATGACATACCGCTCCCCAATCCGCAGGTGTCACGGCATCATGCACGGCTGCGACGTACGGGCGCGGCGCACGTCATCGAAGATCTCGGTAGTACGAACGGAACCTTCGTTAACGGGGAACGGATCACGAGCAAGCAACTCGCGGTCGGCGATCAAATTCAGATCAGTGTCTTCGTGATCACCTACAATGGCACCACGTTGCAGCAGGTCAACACCGAGGGCAATATCCGCCTCGACGCGATCCGCCTGAATAAATGGGTGTCGGAGACGAAGAATCTGCTGCAAGATATCTCCTTCTCGGTGTACCCGCGCGAGTTCGTCGCGCTCGTCGGCACCTCCGGCGCGGGCAAGTCTACGTTGATGGACGCGCTCAACGGTCATCGGCCCGCACAAGGTTCGCTCCTCATCAACGGCGATAACCTTTACGCGAACTATGACGCGTACCGCACCACGATCGGGTATGTCCCACAAGACGATATCATCCACCTCGAATTGAGTGTCTTCAATGCCCTCGATTATGTCGCACGTCTCCGGCTCCCTCCCGACACGTCGAAGGAAGAGCGACACGCGCACATCGAGTCGGTGCTGAAGGAACTGGGCCTGTCTGAGCGCAGGGACCTGCCGATCCAGCGGCTCTCTGGTGGGCAGCGCAAGCGCGTCTCGATCGGTGTCGAGCTTCTCACCAAGCCGAGTCTCTTCTTCCTCGACGAGCCGACTTCGGGACTCGACCCCGCGACCGAGACGAATATGATGAATCTGCTGCGGCAACTCGCAGATCAAGGTCGCACGATCCTGCTTATCACCCATGCGACGAAGAATGTGACGCTGTGTGACCTGGTCATCTTCCTTGCCAGAGGCGGCAATCTCGCGTACTACGGCCCGCCGAACGAGGCGCCGGAGTACTTCGGTGTGGAATCGTTCGAGGACATCTATCCGCTGCTCGAGGGCGGAGACGTTGCCCCGGAGGAATGGTCGAAACGCTATCGCGCCTCCGCGCAGTATCGCGTGTATGTTCAGGAGCGTCTCGCGCACTATTCCCAGACGGACTTGACCGCGCCCGTCACCACGCCGAAAGGGAAGGCGCCGCGCCGCGCCCCTGCCGGCGAGGTGGTGCAGCGCCCGTCGGCGCTCCGACAGTTCGGGGTGCTGATGCAGCGCAACGCCGAAATTATGACCAAAAATCGCGCGAGCCTGATCATCGTCATGATGCAGGCAATTCTCGTTTCGGTATTTCTCACGATCTTGTTCAGCTCCGGGCTTTTCAGCAAGGGTGGTGTCTTCAGTCTCGACGTCGACCTTGGCGACCCGGCGATTGCGACCACCGTCCTCTTCGTGATGACAGCGAGTGGGATTTTCATCGGACTCTCGAACGCCAGCAAGGAGTTTGTTAAGGAGCGACACATCTATCGACGTGAGCGGGCGGTCAATCTGAAAGTCGCTCCGTACCTGTGGGCAAAAGTCGCTGTCCTCGCAATCCTCGGCGCGATCCAGGCGGCGATTATGATCGCCGTGCTCACTGCTGGTAGATTATTGCCACGGAGCGATCTGGTGCATGTCATGCCGACCTATGCGCGGCTGTACGCCGCGTACTTCACGACAATCCTCATCGGCATCATGTTCGGCTTGCTCGTCTCAGCGCTCGTTAACTCGGTGGATTCGGCGGTCGGCTCA
>JBBSFO010000675.1:0-3065 GCA_038238655.1 Thermomicrobiales bacterium
ATGCCCGCGCGCTCGCCGATGCCCTCGCCGTGAACGCCGACATTGCGACCGCTCTGCATACCTACGAGGCGCATCGCCTACCGATGACCACACGGATTACCCTCAGCAACCGCACACAAGGCGCAGAACGGATCATGCAACTCGTGGAGGAGCGCGCCCCGCACGGCTTCGACGACCTCGAAACGGTCATGCCGCACGCCGAGATGGAGGCGATAACGACGGACTACAAGCGCATCGCCGGTTTCGACCGCGACGCGCTGAACCGCCAAGACAACGGGAAAAGGGAGTAACGCAGAGACCGCAGAGGACACAGAGGACACAGAGAAGAGGAGATTAAGATTTTTTCTCTGTGGTCTTTGTGTCCTCTGTGTCCTCTGTGGTAAGTCTTTCTACTTAGCTCGACTTTCCCCAATCAGGCGACGTAGCAGAGCGTCTCGGTCAAGCGTTCCACGAGGGCGCGGGGGACTTTGACCATTTCCGCGTCATCACTGGATATGCGAAAAGTCTCGTGCGCCCAGATCTCCTGGCGGACCAACGCCAGTGCATCCGCGAAGGTCGGTGCCCGCTTGCGATACCATGCCGCCTGCCGAATCTGACACGGGGACGCGGTCAGGTGCGGATGTGCAAGCAGCGTCACCAATGAAAAGAGGCCGAGGAGTGCGGGCGTCGTGCGACGGATCGCCGTATCCGTCCATTGTCGTTGCGTCTCGACACCGAGATGCCGCCGCGCTTCCTCAAAGGTCGTCTCCATCTGCCAGCGTCGCACAAACCACGCGATGATCCGCTCCGGCGCGACGGTCAGATCGGTGCAGAGCAGCGCCTGCGTGGCGAACGTCTCTTGTGGGTCACGGATCAGCACCCAGCGTACCGCCACCGGCGGTAGCCCCGTGTGATACCAGAGGGCGGTCTCTGAGACGATTTCGACCGTGCGCTCCCGTTGCCCGTACCACTGCGTCACCGTGCAGGGCATCCAGTTCGTGGCGGGGTCCGCCGCCCGTGCAACGAGCGTCGGCAAACGTGCGCCTTTCTTGCGCGGTCGGCCATTCTGGCGCGGTTGGCGCGGCGGTGCGGGGGTGTAGAGCGCGGCATCGAGGCGTAATCGGGTGATCACTGTGATTGGCCGACGTAACCCTTGGCAGCGTGCCAGCAGCGAGAGGGCGGCATAGCCGCCGTCGGCGACGGCGACGATCGCGCGCTCGGGACACCAACGGCGCACGACGAGCAGGAGTTGCCATGCCCAGTCGGTCAGTGCCTTGTGGCGTCGTCCCTGCGCGTTGTCGTAGCGTTCGGAGGGCGCGAGTGCGGTCAGGAAGGGGAGCGCCCAGATCCGCCCCGCCCACGGGATGGGGACAAGCAGCATCAGGCAAATCCAGCGAAGCCCCGTCGCCTTGACGAAGTGGCTGTGCGAGGAGCGCACCGCATCGCGATACACGCCCTTCGCGGCAATCTGCGCGCCCGTGCGCCGTTCCAGCGTCTCGTCGACACCGACGACGAGCGGGCCATCTGGCAGGAAGGTCGCGATGAGCAGGCGCAGCAGGACGCGGCTGGCGGCGAGTGCAGACCACGACGCCCGATTGAGGACGCGATGGTAGCGCTGGAAGTGCGGCGTCTGGGCGCGGCCGACGACGCGCAAGGCGGCGGTGACCGTGCGCTGGGCGGGAGCGAGGATCGCGCCGGCGAGCAGCACCTGCACATGCGCCCAGACGCGTTTGGAGAAGAGTGGAACGAAGGGGCGAAGCAGGAGTATCATCGCAGGCGGCAGGGTATGCATCGGCACCTCCTCTTGGTCGAGTGGTACCGAGCATATCCTGCTTCTCTACACGGGCCAAATGGGGAAAGTCGAGCTTAGAGCTTATCCGGAAACTGGTAAACTGGGTGCGTGAATCGTGATGGCAAGGAGACCCGATGGCACGCACCAAACCGTGGGAAGTCAGTGATGCCTTGTGGGAGCGCGTTGCTGCCCTGATCCCTCCCGCTCCCTCGCACGCCAAAGGCGGTCGCCCGCGCGTCGCGGATCGCGCCATTTTCGCCGCCCTGATCTACCTCTTGCGCACGGGCGAGCAGTGGAATGCCCTGCCTGACGAGTTCCCGCCCAGTTCGACTGTCCATGATCGGATGCAGGAGTGGGAGCGGAAGGGATTCTTCACCGCGCTGTGGCAGGCAGGGCTGACGGAGTATGACGAAGTCACGGGCATTGACTGGCAGTGACAAGCGATGGATGGGGTGATGACGAAGGCCCCTTTCGGCGGCGCCGCGACCGGGCCGAATCCCACCGATCGCGGCAAGCGGGGGACGAAACGCAGCCTGCTGACGGATGGCACCGGGGCGCCGCTGGCGGTGGTCGTGGACGGGGCGAATCGGCATGACGTGAAGTTGGTGGCGGCAACGCTGGGCGGGATCGTGATCGCCCGCCCTGCCCCGGTGGAGGGCACGCAGCACCTCTGTCTGGACGCGGGGTATGACGCCAACGCAGTGCGGACGCAGGCGACGACATGCGGCTATACCGTGCACATCCGTGGACGGGACGCCGAGCGCACCACGCCGCATCCGGACGGGAGGGCGCGCCGCTGGGTGGTGGAGCGGACGCACAGTTGGCTGAACCGCTCGCGCCGCCTGCTCGTGCGGTGGGAGAAGAAAGTAGAGAACTACCTGGCATTTGTGCATCTGGCGTGTGCGCAACTGCTCTTCGCCAAGTCCATCCGGGTTTCCGGATAAGCTCTTAACCTACGAAGGGCTCGAAACGCTGATGCGCGATGTGGCCGACCGGCTCAGCTGCCACCCGGAAGTTGTTTCAACCCTCGCCCTCAATCGTGTGGTCGCGACAGCGGCGGACGTTCGCACTGCTGTCCTCGCCGCAGATGTGTGCCTCGATCCCGCAGGGGGTCTCACGATCAGGACGAACGGTTCCGGGCAGCGCATCCTTGTGTCCATCGCCAAGTTCGTCGCGGACGAGATCGACTTGGCGCTCGGTGAGCGCGTCATGTTCACGATGCTCACGTAAGGATTCATACCTCAGCATGCGATAATACCGCTGAGTGTTTGCCGCTAGTTTGGCGTATAACGCC
>JBBSFO010000676.1:0-3060 GCA_038238655.1 Thermomicrobiales bacterium
ATCCGCGCCGCAAGGCGCCGACAATGCGAGACTCTCCTGGGTCGCAGACCGTCATGCACCATGGGTGTATGCGAGCCGCGAGGAGTAATCGCATGACCATCCCCCACGATGAACCCACCCGACCGAAGGGTCGCCCCGGTCCCAAGCCACGCGAGCGTACGGTCGTCCCCCTAACGATTACCGTCACTCACGCCCAGCGCACCGCCGTTGAGGCGCTGGCGGACACGGAGAGGAGCAGTATCAGCACGATCGTGCGCCGGTTCGTCGCGGCGGGACTCGGTGCCGGTGCGCTGTTTGGGCTGTTCGTCCTTTCGGCGCTTATCGAGATCACACGCGTGCGCCGCTTGGGCACGATCAACGGGCCGATACGAACGCCAACAGCCTCACAGGTATAGCCTCGTTAGCGATAGGAACCGATCGAGGGTGCCACCGACAGCCAGGCCACAACCCCAATCCGCACGGGCGATGACGTACCGACGAGCACCGTCACTCCCCAGGAAGCGAAGACGATGGTGGCCAGTCCCTTCACCTTCATCGGGATCGCCGCGCTCATCGCGGTCGTCGTCATGGTCATCTTCGCCGCTATCCGCTAGAGCCAGTGGCGAGCAGCGTGGAAAGAGTGGCCGACGATCCTCGGCAATGTGATCGGAAACCAGGCACGATCGGGTGGGTTGCCGGTACACCCAGAAGCGATACGACCAGGCAGAGCGCGAGGTCTCGCGCTCTGCCTTCCATTTCGTTGGTCGCATAAAGGTCCTACGGTGTCTGGCGAAATATGCGGTCACGATGTCGCAATGAGCGCGTCTCCGCTGCCGTCACTTCATAGCGCGTGCCGTCATCCGCAATAACGATCAAATCGCCATTGCGCGTCACGTCATGCGCGACACCATGAATCATTCGATGATCGTGAAGCGCCACCACGACGTGCCGACCGATCGTACCGAGTGATTGCCGCCACAGGTCCACGGTTTGGTCAATCTCGCCACGGAGAAGCCAATCCTGCCGGGCCGTGAAGCGCCGAAGCAATGATGCGAGGAGCGTATCACGCTGCACATCACGACCCGTCTCGGCGATGATGCTCGTTGCATCGGGCAGTGACTGGCGCGCAAATGCGTCGTGCGAACCGCCGATATTCAGCCCAATACCAAGACGTAGCGCATCGAGGCGGTCGCCTCGCCACACCGCATCGCCGAGGATTCCTCCAACTTTTCGCTCATTAACGATGATGTCGTTCGGCCACTTGACGCATGCCCGCACTGCGCCAACTTCGGCAATAGCGTCAACGACGGCCAGCGCGGCAACCATCGCGAGGTGCGCCATCTGGCTGGATTCTGACGGTTTCAGAATCAATGTGACAAGCAGCGACGAATCGGGTAGGTCTTGCCATGCATCGCCTTTACGACCGTACCCGGCAGTCTGACGGTTCGCGACGACGGCGGTTCGATCCGTTGCCCCGGCGGCCACGAGATCGGCGGCCACGCGTTGTGTCGAGTCTACGCTGTCGTAGCGATACACCTTCCACACGCCGAACGTCGCGATTTGCATCGTTACGGCTGCGCGAGTGGTTCGTCCGCTCGCGATGCAGGCGTCGTCTCCATCTCGCGTTCGACACGCAGCTTCGCGAGTCGCTGGTTCTCGATCTCCAGCACAGTAAACTTGATCCCCTCGATCCAGAGTTCATCACCGACTTCCGGGATGCGTCCGAAACGGTCGAAGATCAGCCCGGCCAACGGCTCGCGTTCCTGCTCGTCTTCCGCCCAATGCACGCCCATCAACTGCTCGAAGTCGCCGACCTCCATGCGCGGATTGACGATATACGCGCCGTCCGCGAGCGTTTCGACGAGCGGCGGTTCGGTGTCGTATTCATCCTGTATCTCGCCGACGATCTCCTCGATAATGTCTTCAATCGTCACCAACCCGGCTGTGCCGCCATATTCGTCAACGACGACTGCCATATGCACCCGACGCGCTTGCAGTTCACGCAGCAACTCTGGCACGCCCTTGCTTTCCGGGACGAACAATGGGGGGCGCATCACGGCGACCACCGAGGCATTCGCATTCGTGCGACCAACGAATCGCAGCAAGTCCTTCGCATACACAACCCCGACGATCCGGTCCAGGCTGCCGTCGAAGACCGGCAGGCGCGAGTGCCCCGCTTCCAGCGCGACATCAACCGCGTCGCGTACGGTCGCCTGGCGCGGCACGCCCACCATGTCCACGCGCGGCGCCATTACATCGCGCACGGTGGTGTCGGTGAAGCGGAAGATGCTGTTGACGAGGTTCACTTCCTCTGCCTCGATCCGGTTATCTCCCGCCTCTTCGCGCACTAGCTGGATCAACTCTTCTTCGGTGGCGAGCGCCGTGTTGTGCGACGGAAACGGGACGCGGAGCAGGCCGATGATCAATGTCGCGATGCCGTTAATAATTGCGGTGATCGGCGCCAGTACGACGACGGCGATTCGGGCGATCCGGGCACAGGCGAGCGCGGCCTCGTCCGGCAAGCGGAGCGCGAGAGAACGCGGTACGGCGCGCCCGAACACGAGCATCACGACGACCGCGAGAAAAACTGTCAACGCGACGCCCCACGCCGGAAAACGACCGACCGCGACGCTGGTCACCAGCGCGCTCGCTAACGCCACCGCCGACGTGTCGAGGAAGAGCATCGTGGATTGCAGATGATGCGAGCGGTCAAGCAAATCTTCGACGGTGCGCGCGCGGCCACTCCCCTGCGTCGCCAGCTCGCTGATGCGCGTGTGTGACGACGCGGCGAAGCCAATCAGCACGGCGGTCGAGAAGGCGATGACGCCAATCGCGATCAGCGCCACCGCCAGCCGTATCCAGTCCCCGCTACTCATCGCTGTATGCACCTACCATTTAATCGAAGAGGCTACTGACCGAAAGGTCTTTGTGAATGCGCTGGATCGCCTGCGCGAGCAGCGGCGCGACGCTGAGGACGGCGATGCGCCCTTCAATCGCTTGATCGTGGTTGATCAGCAATGTATCCGTCACCCAGAGCCGTTCGATCCGCGATTCGGCGATCTGCACGAGCGCGCCGTCCGC
>JBBSFO010000677.1:0-3054 GCA_038238655.1 Thermomicrobiales bacterium
GGCGGCACACATAACGAAGATGAGTTGCTGGCACGCTGCTACCGCAGTTGCTTCGCCCTCGCGGTGGAGCACGCCATCCGCACCATCGCTTTCCCCGCCATCAGCACCGGCATTTACGGCTTCCCGCTCGAACGCGCCACCCGCATCGCCATCACCGAAACTACCCGCTTGCTCGCGGACAACGCAGAAATCGCGGAAGTGCGCTTCGTCTGCTTCAGCACGGAAAGCTATCGCGCGTACCGCACAACGATTAATGAAGTTAGGACTTACGCAGTTGCTGGGAGGGTGTACCACGGATGGGCGAGATAGGAACGCACCGCACGGCGAATGATCCCTTCCTTCGCCAGTTTCCAACCGATCCCGGTCCGCACCCGATGCCACTCCAAGCGCACGAACGCCCGAATCGCCATGCCGATATGGTTGCGCTGCGCCCGCGCTGCGCGCACCATCGCCCGCTCCACGCCGCATTCCTGCTTCAACGCCCGGTGGTAGACCTCGATCCCCCACGCGAACTCGGCAAACTTCAATCGTTCCAGTTCTCCCATTGCCCGATCATTCGTCGCCCAGTGCGCCGTCTCGCCGTTCGTGGCGACCACCCGGAACACCCGGATCAGCCCGTATCCTTCCAGATGCACCTCCGTTCCCGTTTCGGCAATCGCCCACGTTTGCAGTGCCCGCTTCGGCTGGTAGTCGATGCTCACTCGCCGGTTCGTCTTCAGCCGCGTCAACCAACGCCAGCCGCACGCGCGGATCGCTCGCAGATTGTCCACGCTCGCGTACCAACTATCGAAGAGGACGCACTCCGGCGTGAAGCCGCGCTCCTGCGCGGTCAGCAACATCGCGAGGAAATGGTCGTTCTTGGTGATCCCATCGTTGGGCTTGTCGTAGATCCGGTAGTCAATCGGGATCAACCGATCCCCGTCCGTCCACACCAGCGTGATCAGATTGATGCCGTCGACGACCGCGTGATGCTTGCCCGACCAGTGGCGATGGACAAGCGCAATCTGCGCGGCATACGGCTTGTCGAGCGTCGAATCATCGACGATCAGCACGCCGCGCGTCCGATCAACGAGCGGGGCGACTTCCTGCCAGAGGGCGGCGGGATCGGGTTCGAGGCGATGCAAGAGGCGGGTGAAGGCATCGTGGGCGGGCGCGTCGGCGTGGCGCGGTTGCACACGCGCTGCTTCGGTGCAACTGACGGCGCGCGGGGTAGCGACGAGGAAATCGATATAATCAGTGTCGGAGCAGCGGGGTGCATTCATGCCGACTACTTTACTCGCTCTCGACCTCTGCGCTCAACTGCGTAAGTCCTATAGTGATGTAAGTATCGCGGAGTGTTACTGTGCTGTGAAAGAGGCTCATGATTACCTCGCACAGCAAGGCGCGAAAGCGATCGAACTTGCATCGCGAATAGTGGCTCCTTCTGATTGGGGAAAGTCGAGCTCGACTTTCCCCAATTGGCCTCAAGAGAGAAGCAGGGTATGCTCGATACCACTCGACCAAGAGGAGGTACCGAATGCATACCCTACCGCCCGCGATGATACTGCTGCTGCGCCCCTTCGCACCACTCTTCTCCAAGCGTGTCTGGCTCCATGTCCAAGTGCTCCTTGCCGGGGCAATCCTCACGCCCGCCCAGCGGACCGTCACCGCCGCCTTGCGCGTCGTCGGCTTGGGCGAGACGCCGCACTTCCAACGCTATCATCGTGTCCTCAATCGCGCCTCGTGGTCTGCCCTCGCGGTCAGCCGCGTCTTGTTGCGCCTGCTGGTCGCGGCGTTTGTGCCAGAGGGGCCGCTCGTCATCGGCGTCGATGAGACGGTGGAACGACGGACGGGCGCAAAGATCACTGCCAAAGGGGTCTATCGCGATGCGGTGCGTTCTTCGCACAGTCATTTCGTCAAGGCGACCGGGTTGCGCTGGGTCTCGCTGATGCTGCTCACGCCGATCCCGTGGGCGAAGCGGGTGTGGGCACTTCCCTTCCTGACCGCCCTTGCACCCTCCGAACGAGCCAATCTCGCCGCAAGCAAACGGTCCAAAGCCGTCACCGATTGGGCGTGGCAACTGCTGCTCGTCGTGCGCCGCTGGTGGCCTGAGCGCGCAATCGTCGCCGTTGCCGACAGCGGCTACGCCGCCATTCGCTTGCTCGCCCGCTGCATCGCCTTGCCGCAGCCGATCACCGTGATTACCCGCTTGCGCCTTGATGCCGCGCGCTACGAACCCGCGCCGCCCCGTCTCCCCAGACAGATCGGACGCCCCCGACAGAAAGGGCAACGGTTGCCGACACTGGCGGCGCGGGCGACCGATCCCGCCACCGATTGGCAGATGGTCATCGTGGCGGATTGGTACGGCAAGGGAGAGCGGAGCGTTGAACTCGTCAGTGAGACCGCCGTCTGGTATCACACCGGCCTGCCGCCCGTGCCGATGCGCTGGGTGCTGATCCGCGATCCGCACCAGCATTTCGCGACCCAAGCTTTGCTTTGCACCGATCTGACGGTCCCAGCGCAGCAGATCATCGTGTGGTTCGTGCGGCGCTGGCAGATGGAAGCAACCTTCGAGGAAGCGCGGCGACATCTTGGCATCGAAACGCAGCGGCAATGGACGGACACAGCGATCCGGCGCACGACACCCGCGCTGCTCGGCCTCTTTTCACTGGTGACGCTGCTCGCCCATCCGCACCTGACCGCGCATCCCAGCCCGCTCCGGCAAGCCGCGTGGTATCGCAAACGGACACCGACCTTCGCGGATGCACTGGCCTTGGTGCGACAGGAGATCTGGGCGCATGAGACTTTTTGTCTGTCCGGTGAAGACGCGGAAATGGTGAAAGTCCCGCGCGTCCTGATCGAACGCTTGACCGAGACGCTCTGCTATGTCGCCTGATTGGGGAAAGTCGAGGTAAGGTAAAGCGTCTGCAAGTCTCATTGCCACAAGACGCTCGCCCAAAGTACATTGATATCGCTGTTACGAAATCCGAACACAATTTGACCGAGGTGATGAACCAATGCGCGACGATGGAGCGCTTACTCGACGCCCTCGCATGGGCACAGACCGATGAATCA
>JBBSFO010000678.1:0-3048 GCA_038238655.1 Thermomicrobiales bacterium
AGGGGAGTACCTACGTTGGAACGTCAGTCATTTATCGTGGCGACGGCCGGTATGCCAGTCGCGGCGATGGCGCGATTGAGGAGATTTCCTTCCTCCGCGAGAGCGTTTTTGAGGCGCATTAGTTGCTCGTCCAGCCGCTCGGAGAGTTCGGTGAAGACTTCCGCAGATTGCCGGGTTGGGACGTAATCGGCGCTGTCCACGGCATCGAAGAGCGCGTTAAATTTCTCCTGCAACCCGATGGGGAAGAGCATCGGGCTTTTGGAGTGGACATCAATTAACTCCCGCTCGATGGAGGCGAGTTCGTCCTTCAACTCCTTTGCCGCCCTGCGGACAGCCGCTCCCTTTTCGTTCTCCCCGTCGCCTTTGAATCGCTCTTCCCACGCCTCAACCTGACCGCGCACGGTGCGGATGCGACCAACGGCACGGTGCGTCTCCATCATCCGGTCGCGCATGCCGAGTAACATATCCCGTTGAGCGATCAAATCCTGCGCGCTCGCCGTGATGCGCGGATCGGGGACGATTGCGACGGGCTGCGTGAATGTCTGATCGCCGACCGACAATTCCACGGTATAGGTGCCGGGTACGACCATCGGGCCGACCGACCGTTCCCAGACATTGAGGTCCGGCGCGTCAATCGTCGGCACGCCCGCATAGCGCATATCCCAGATAAGGCGGTTAAGACCCGCATGCGCCGGTGCCGCGCCCTGCTTTTCGCCGCTCGCAAACGTGCGGATCATCGTGCCCGACTGATCCTTGATCGTGACGGTAACGCTCTCCGTCGGCGTCTCCACGAGGAAATACTGGACAATGACGCCGTCGGGCGGGTTCGCCCCGGCATTGACGTATTCCTTGCGCGTCGTGCCGTCCGGTCGCTTGGCAGTCGTGTAGGAAACGACGCTCGTCGCGGCGTGGGCGTGGTTGACCATCCCCGCGACCGGGTCGCCGCCGAAGCCCTGATGGATGCGCACGCGCACGGTTGGGCGCGGCGCGAAGAGATACGCGCCATCGCCCTGCATGCCCGCCGCGATCTGCCGGAAGGGTGTCACGTCATCGAGGATCCAGAAGGCGCGGCCATGTGTCGCGACGACCATGTCCGTCCCCTTGATGATCAGGTCGTGGATCGGCACGACGGGCATGCTGCCCAAAGGGCGCCTGCCGCCGATCCGCCGCCAGGTGCCGCCGTCATCGAACGAAACGTAGATGCCAGTTTCCGTACCGGCGTACAAGAGGCCGCGCTGCTCCGGGTCCTCGCGGACGACGCGCGTGAAGTCGCCATCGGGGATGCCATGGGTGATCTTCGTCCATGTCTTGCCGGAGTCGGTCGTCTTGTACAGATACGGCGTCGTGTCGTCGCTCTTGTAGCGGGTTGCCGCAACATAAGCGGTCGCCGGATCGTGCGGCGATGGTTCGATGACGGAAATCAGCGCCCATTCCGGGAGATCGGACGGCGTGATGTTTTTCCAGGTCTTGCCGTTGTCCTCCGAGATGTGGACGAGGCCATCGTCCGAGCCGACCCAGAAGACGCCCGCCTTGTGAGGCGACTCGACCAAAGCGAAGATCGTGCAATACACCTCCGCGCCGGTATTGTCTCGCGTGATTGGCCCGCCGGACGATTGGAGGCGCGACGGGTCGTTGCGCGTCAGGTCGTGGCTGATCGGCTCCCACGTCGTGCCGAGATCGGTGGAGCGGAAGACGCGGTTGCCGGAGACATAGAGGGTGTTGGGGTCATGGCGCGAGAAGAAGATCGGGAAGGTCCACTGGAAGCGGTACTTCAAATCCCCCGCACCGAGCGCCCAGCCGTACAGTTCGGGCCAGACAGTGATGTCGCGCCGCTGCCCTGTGCGGTGATTGTAGAGGTGCATCCGGTCGTTGAAGGCACGCGGGCCAATCGGGCCGGAGGCGACGATCAGATCGGGGTCATCATGCTTAACGCCGATGTAGCCGCTCTCGCCGCCGCCCGGCTCGAACCAGTCCCGCTCGTGGATCGCCCCTTCGACGGACATGCTCGGCACCGAGATCGCCGTGTTGTCCTGCTGCGAGCCGTAGACGCGGTAGGGGAAACGGTCGTCCGTCGTCGCGTGATAGAGCTGCGCGGTCGGCTGATTGTAGAGCGTGGACCACGACGCACCGCCGGTGTACGTCACGCACGCGCCGCCATCGTCGCCCTTAATCATGATCTGGCTGTTGTGCGGGGAAATCCAGAGGTCGTGCTCGTCGCCGTGTTGCGACGGATACTGCGTGAAGTTTCGTCCACCGTCGGTGGATTTCCAGACGCCGTAATCAAGGCCCCAGACCGTTTCCGCATCCTGCGGGTCGGCGATCAGATGGCAGTAATACCAGGCACGGGTGCGGAGGAAAGGCGCGTCGCTCACGCGCTCCCACGTTTCGCCGCCATCGTCGGTGCGGAACAATCCGCCGTCCTCCGCCTCGACAATCGCCCAGGCACGATCCGGGCGCGCGGGCGACGCGGCGATACCGATCTTGCCGAGGAGGCCTGTTGGCAGGCCGGGGTTGCGCGTCAGTTCCGTCCACGTATCGCCGCCATCGGTCGTCTTCCAGAGGCCCGAATCCTCGCCGCCGCTGATCAGTTGATGCGGGTAGCGTTGCGCCTGCCAGATGGCAGCGTAGAGGATACGTGGGTTGTTCGGGTCCATCGCAATGTCATGCGACCCGGCGCGGTCGCTCTTGTGCAGCATCAGTTCCCACGTCCCGCCGCCGTCTTTGGAGCGATAGACGCCGCGCTCCGAGCTTGTACCCCACGCGTGGCCGAATGCCGCCACATAGACGATGTCCGGGTTCTTCGGATGGATGCGAATCTTGCCGATATGGCGCGTCGCGCCGAGGCCCATGTTTCGCCACGTCTTGCCGCCGTCGGTGGACTTGTACACGCCGTCGCCGTGCGAGACATTGCCCCGGATCGTCGCCTCGCCCGTGCCGACGTAGATGACATTCGGATCGGAAACCGAGACGGCAATCGCGCCGACCGCTGCCGTGTTGAAGAAGCCATCCGAGACATTGCGCCACGTCGTGCCACCGTCGTTCGTTTTC
>JBBSFO010000679.1:0-3047 GCA_038238655.1 Thermomicrobiales bacterium
GGCTACCGGCCGCAGTTCTACATCCGCACGACGGATGTGACGGGAGCGATCGAGTTGCCGGAGGGGGTGGAGATGGTGATGCCGGGGGACAACATCCAGATGAAGGTGGAGTTGATCACACCGGTAGCAATCGAGGAGGGGCTGCGGTTCGCGATTCGCGAGGGCGGTCGCACCGTCGGCGCAGGCGTCGTTACCTCCCTCAAGTAGATTATAGACAGTAGGCGGTAGACAGAAACGGGTAGGGGCGCACAGCCGTGCGCCTGCCTCCCTCTCAGTCCTCAGTCCTCAGTCCTCAGTCCTGAAGTGACCGAAGGGAGCGTTTGGTGGCAAAGAGGAAAGCGGATCGCACAATCGTGACGCTCGAATGCACCGAGTGTAGCAACCGCAACTACACGACCGAGAAGAACAAGCGGAACGATCCGCAGCGGATGGAACTGAAGAAGTATTGCCGCACGCAGCGGAAAGTGACCCTCCACCGCGAAACGCGGTAACGAGGGAAGAGAAGCCAGAGACCAGAAGCCAGATGCCAGATGGCGGCATCTCGCAATTGATAATCCGGTTTCCAGTTTTTTCGTTACTGGCTTCTAGTATCTCGCAGGGGTAGGCAAAACGCCGCTGATACGATACTATTGATAGGTTGTCGCGCGTCCAGACACGGCGGAGGGGCGTAGCTCAATTGGCAGAGCACCGGTCTCCAAAACCGGTTGTTGCAGGTTCAAGTCCTGTCGCCCCTGCCATTTTTCGCTGATGCGAGGGTGGCATCTTCGTAGCGGTTGTGGCAACCATGGAGAGAGTGAGAAACGAGGGTGTCGCAAACGCTGCCGCGCCCTCGTCAGAACGCATACGGCACGCATGAGCGCGTGCGGAATCGAGGCAACGGTGGCAACAACGCGGACAAGCGGGGCGACAACGAATCCCATCGTACGCGTCTATAGTCGGCTGCGCCACGGTTCCACCGAAACGGCGAGCGAGTTGCGCAAGGTTGCCTGGCCCGATTCCCAGACGACCCGCAACCTGACACTCGTGGTCATCGGCATTTCGGCGGCGATTGGCTTCCTGTTGGGTCTGACGGACTCGCTCCTGACCGCCCTCTACACCTTGCTGGAGAAACTCGGCTAGACCGGGAGGGAGGTCGCGGTACGATGGTTCGCAGTTTACGCGCCCGGCTGGCCGAACGGAACGGCATCAGCGTTGAAGAAGGACAATGGTACGTTGTCCATACGTATTCCGGTCACGAAGCGAAGGTCAAAAAGAACCTCGAATCGCGGATCGAGACGATGGACATGAGCGAGAAAATCTTCGAGGTGATCGTCCCGACCGAGGAAGAGATCGAGATTCACAACGGCCAGCGCCGTACGGTCAACAAGAAGGTCTATCCCGGCTATGTGCTCGTCAAGATGCAGATGGACGACGACTCATGGTACGTCGTGCGCAACACGCCGGGCGTGACGAGTTTCGTCGGCATGGGCACGAAGCCGACACCGCTCCGGGATGACGAAGTTTCGACGATCAAGGATCAGATGACGGCGGAAGCGCCGCGCATCAAACTGAGCCTCGCGGTTGGCGACAATGTCCGCATTGTGGACGGCCCGTTCCAGGACTTCGAGGGGAAGATTGACGAGGTCAACCAGGAGAAGGGGCGTGTCAAGGTACTCGTCTCGTTCTTCGGGCGAGAAACGGCAGTCGAGTTGGACTTCCTGCAAGTGGATCGCAATAGCTAGCGCTCCGTGGGGCCGGGTGGCCCCACTTTTGTGACGGCGCACGCAATGACGCGTCGCGCGGGTGAGACAGTAGGAGGACGCCCCTGTGGCGAAGAAAGTACGGGCCATCGTCAAACTCCAGTTGCCGGCAGGCAAAGCAACGCCCGCGCCGCCGGTCGGCCCCGCGCTCGGCCAGCACGGCGTGGCGCTGATGGAGTTCGTCAAGTCATACAACGAACGCACCGCGCAGCAGGTCGGCCAGATCATCCCTGTGGCGATCACTGTTTATGAGGATCGCTCGTTCACGTTTGTGACAAAGACGCCCCCGGCGGGCGACCTGCTGCGGCGGGCGGCGGGCGTGGACAAGGGCGCGGCGAACGTCAAGCGCGAGACGGCGGGCAAGGTGACGCGCCAGCAGGTGCGCGAGATCGCCGAACTGAAGCTGAAGGACCTCAACGCGTACGACGTTGACAGCGCTATGCGCATGATCGAGGGCACCGCCCGCTCGATGGGCATTCAGGTTACGGAATGAGTGAAGTAACGAGCAGCGAGTAACGAGTAACGAGTGGAAAGCGCATCGAGATGTCGCCTTCTTCGTTCTCTACTCGTTACTCGTTACTTTCGACTCGTTACTGTTTTGGGTGGGAGGCGTTTCAAACGCCGTTTGAACCACAAGGTTAAGGAGTTGGTTAGTATGGCACAGCGCGGCAAACGGTATCTGGAACTGGTGAAGCTCGTTGACCACGAGAAGAAGTACACGGTGGATGAGGCGGTCCATCTCCTGAAGGAGACGGCGAAGGCGAACTTCGACCAGACCATCGAGATTCACTTCCGCCTCGGTATTGACTCACGCCATGCGGACCAGCAGGTGCGTGCCTCGGCGACGCTGCCTTCCGGTTCGGGCAAGACCGTTCGCATCCTCGTCTTCGCGCAGGGCGACGGCGAGCGGGCCGCACGCGAAGGTGGCGCGGACTATGCGGGGGCGGATGACCTCATCAAGCAGATCGAGGGCGGCTGGCTCGACTTCGATGTTGCGCTCGCCACGCCGGATATGATGGGCAAGGTCGGTCGTCTCGGTCGCGTGCTCGGTCGCCGTGGTTTGATGCCGAACCCGCGCAACGGCACGATCGCGACGCCGGAAGACCTGCCCCGCGTCATCAATGAGCGACGCGGCGGTCGTGTAGACTTCCGCAATGACCGCACGAACCTCGTGCATATCCCGATCGGCAAGACGAGTTTCACCGAGGAGCAGATTAGGGCGAACCTCCTTTCCGGCATTGACGCGGTCAATCGCGCCAAGCCGAGCGGATCGAAGGGCACGTACATCCGTTCCATCGTTGTCGCCAC
>JBBSFO010000680.1:0-3044 GCA_038238655.1 Thermomicrobiales bacterium
CATCGAGGAATGGAAGGAGGAGTACAATACGATCCGGCCACATAGCGCGTTGGGGAATCAGCCGCCAACGGTCTATGCACAGCGTATTTGGCCGAGGGAAGTCTCTCAGAATGCGTGGTCATACTTCGGGTAGCAGGTCAGCCCGGACTGCGTTCGGCTGGCGGTATCAACCCGCTGGCTTCATAGTTACGCACCTGTTGGATGCTCATCTGTCCGGCCCGTGCCAGCTCTATTGTTCGCAGGTGGGTGCATACCGTCATGTAAAAGTCTCAAGTCTTATTGGAGACTTATACCAATCATTGTGATAGATCGGCACGCTGCTTTCTATCATACGAGCGCTCATTTCGCCAAGGATACTGGCTCCTTGTACCACGATGCCTACCGTCTGAAAGGGGCCATGCTACTCCAACCCTCCACTCTTGCATCTGAGTTGTATCGTATATCTGTAGTCTGGAGTGCGTGGAACGCCGCTTACGAACAAGGGAGGACGTGCCCATGGATGAAGCCTCGATCACCCACTACCTCACCGATACGTTTGCCGGCGTGGGTGTCGTCGTTGCATCGCAGGACGCGGGATCTCCTGAAGTAGCATGGGGCGACTCCTTCTTTTCCTACGACCCTGACCGCACACTTCCTCCCGATCGGCGGTTTCCGTTCGCCACGATTGTGACCAAAGATTACGGTGACTTTGACGCCGCCTCCAATCTCAACCGCCCGGGCGTCTTCCGGCTGAATATCGGCATCAGTCGGGAGACCTATCGCACGTTGTTTGGCGCGAAAACATCTCCACCCAGTGCGGGCGATGTCGCTGATAGCGGCTACGACTTCACTGCATTGGATCGCATACTGCCGCATCCGGTGTATGGGCGGCAGTATTGGGTCTGCGTGCTCAACCCCAGCGCGGCAACATTCCAAGCCGTGGTGCAGCCATTGCTCGCCGAGGCGTATGCTCTCGCCGTCCGCAAGGGCACGAAACGTGTTGCCCGCGGATGAATGCCAACCATTCACTCAAGCCGACGCCGCCTATTGTGCGGGCGCGATGACGCTTTCCCACCGCACCCACGGCGCGTCAATCAGCGCTTGCCGCATCGCCGTTCCGTTGCTGTAACGATCACGAAGCAATCGCCCTTCGCCCACCAATCGTAGCTCGCCCACGGTCAGCGGCCACGGATCGAGCGTCCAGCGGTCGGGTGCGACAAAGGAGAGCGTCAGTGGCATTATGCCCTCAGTCGTCGGCACGCGATCCCACCGATACACAGCGGGGACGCCCCACGCCGGCACCGGCACGCCGTAGCAGGCATGGACGGCGATCCGATCCCAGATCGTGAAGACGAAATGCGATTGCCGCAGAGTCGGCGGGCGCACTGCATCCCGGTAGGCCGGTTCGGCGACGAGGCTCGCGCGGATGCGCGATTGGAACGTCCGCTCTCGATGGAGGTAGGCCGCCACCGCAGCGCGTTCCGGCGGATCGTCCGGCGATCGCTCGTACTGCGAGAAAATCCAGACGCCGTGGCACGAGACGAGCAGCGCGGCGTAGCGGCTCTGCGTCAGCATCAGCGGCCCTGCGTCGCGCCACAGCGCGAGATGGTCGCTCCGGCTCAATTCGAGATAGGCGTGCGGCAATCCGGTCGCCGGGTTGAGCGTCGGCGCGATTTCCCACGGCAGCATGCCGATCTCATGCTGTTCGGCGGCGAGCACAGTCTCATCGGGGTGCGGCGGCATCGCGAAGGGCGACCGCCCCCACGCCCGCGCCACATTGCCGACCAAGCGGGCATGTGCGGGCTGCCCAATGACGATCATTCCTTCCGGGTGGGCACGATGCAGCATGATGAGTATTCCTTTCGTAGGAAAACGCATACACCCTGATTGTACAAGCGCGCCGCTATACGAGCATGAAGCGCTTTGCTATACTCGCCGCCGCGTACCGGCAATCCGAAGATTCTCAGGGAGGGCGTACCGTGCTCGCCAAAGTAACCAGTTGCGCCCTGATCGGGTTGGACGGCGTGCCGATCACCGTCGAGGTGGATGTCGGCGCGGGAATGCCCGCCTTCAACATCGTTGGTTTGCCGGATGCCGCCGTGCAGGAGGCGAAAGAGCGAGTGCGCGCCGCGATCCGCAACAGCGGCGGGCGCTTCCCGACCGGGCGCGTCACCGTCAACCTCGCCCCGGCGGACATCCGCAAAGAGGGCGCGTCGTACGATCTGCCCATCGCCCTCGGCATTTTGCTCGCCTCGATGCAGATAGACATCCCGAACGAGGCAATTGGCGGGTCGCTCGTCGTCGGTGAACTCTCGCTCGACGGCTCCGTGCGCCATGTGGACGGCGTGCTGGCGATTGCGGACACGGCGATGGTGAACGGCTTCCCGACGCTGCTCGTCGCCGCCGAAGACGCCGCCGAGGCCGCGCTGGTCCCCGGAGTGACCGTCTACCCTATCGAAACGCTCGTCGCGCTCGTTCGCCATCTCGTCGGCGAAGAATTGATCGCGCCGCAGCCACCCTCGACGATTGACACGGACGTGGAGGAGACGATCACCGGTGCGGACCTCGCCGAAGTGCGCGGGCAGGAGCACGCGAAGCGCGGCTTGGAAGTCGCGGCGGCGGGCGGGCACAATGTCATCATGAGTGGCCCACCGGGGAGCGGCAAGACATTGCTCGCCCGCGCGCTGCCCTCGATCCTCCCCCGCCTTTCGGCGGCGGAAGCGCTCGACGTGACGCGCATCTACAGCGTCGGCGGGTTACTCGGGCGGGATATCGCGTTCGTGCGCGATCGCCCGTTCCGGTCGCCGCACCATACGGTTTCGTACGCCGGGCTGGTCGGCGGCGGGCAGTGGCCCCGGCCCGGCGAAATCTCCCTCGCGCACCGGGGCGTCCTGTTTTTGGATGAGTTGCCGGAGTTCAACAGTGCGGTTTTGGAAGTGCTGCGACAGCCACTCGAAGACAAGGTCGTCAGCATCAGCCGCGCCTCCGGCTCGCTCACCTTCCCCGCCAATGTGATGCTCGTCGCGGCGATGAACCCCTGCCCCTGCGGCTACGCGGGCGACCGC
>JBBSFO010000681.1:0-3040 GCA_038238655.1 Thermomicrobiales bacterium
CAGACTGATATGTCCGCCCGTTACCGTCACAATCGGGAGGAGCGCGGTCCGCAGCGCGTGACGCCAGAGGACGGCTCGCTCCGAGAGGCCCTTCGCCCGTGCGACGGTGATGAAATCTTCGGCGAGAGCCTCGCGCAGGCTCGTGCGGGTGAGACGGGCGGTGAGCGCGAGTTGGGGCAACGCGAGCGTGACGGCCGGGAGCACGAGGTGACGGATCACATCCAAGACGTGATGGATCCCGGTGTAGTCCTCACGCGCGGTGACCATCCCTTGCACCGGCAGGAGATTGAGGCGCACCGCAAAGAGGAGCACGAGGAGCTGACCGAGCCAGAAGACGGGCATCGCATACGTGGTCAGCGTGAAGACGGCGATGCCGTGGTCCAGCGGAGAGTGCGGCCGGACCGCAGAGACGATACCCATCAGTAGCCCGACGGTCGTTGAGAGCATAATCGCGGCACCCATGAGCAGGAGGGTCGCGGGCAGGCGACCGAGGATCACCCGGAAGACGGGCTGCTGGTAGACGAAGGAGTAGCCGAAGTCGCCGTGCAGCATCGTGGCGATGTAGTGCCCAAACTGCACAGCAAGCGGCTGATCGAGCCCGTAGCGGGCGCGCATCTCGGCGTAGAAGGAGGCGGAGCCCCCTTCCCCCGCCAGGAAAATCAGCGGATCACCCGGCGCCAGATGAATGAGCGTGAACGTGATCACGAGGATGCCGAGGACGAGCGGCACCGCCTGCAGGAGGCGACGGAGCATGTACCGCCCGAGCGACCCGGCCCCTGGGCTCATTTCGTCGTCCACGCCGCTTCGAGAATATTGCCGCCGGAGGTCCGGAAGCCTTTATAGATCGAGCGATAGGCCCGATAGCCCTGCGAGTCCACGATCCAGAAGTAGGGCACGTCATCGGTGAGAACCTGCTGGATCTGCGCGTAGGTCTTCGCACGCTCGGCGCGATCCGTCTGCGCGGCCCCTTGATCGAAGAGCTGGTCGATCTTCGGGTTCTTGTATCCGGCGCCGTTCGAGAAGAGGATCGGCCCGATATTACTGGAGACGTACATGCGGCGCACGCCGACCTCCGGGTCGGAGCCGTTGCAATACGACGCGACGCCGAGATCGAAGTCCTTCTTCATGAAGACCTTGTCGTTGGCGGCGTTCACGTCGAGCGTCTCGAGTTGCAGGTTGATTCCCACCGCCTTCAACTGCTCGCGCAGCGCCTCGCCGAGCTTGGCGTAGGAGGCGGCATGCGTGAACGTCACCGTCATCCGCATTCCGTCCGCGCCCTTCGTGTAGCCAGCCTGATCGAGCATCTGGTTGGCCTGCACGACATTGAAGGGATACGGATGCACCTGCGACGTGTAGGCCCACGCCATCTGACTGCTGATCGGGCCGGTGGACGGAATACCCTGATTGAAGTAGACCTGATCGACGATGAACTTGCGGTCAAGCGCGGAGTAGAAGGCACGGCGCCCGTCCACGGTATCGAACGGCTTCTTCGCCAAGTTGGGAATCAGGACGTCTTGGCAGACTGAGCCGCCGGAACCCCCGAAACCCTGCACGAGCGTCAGCGAAGAGTTCTTTTGCAACCGCGGGAGGTCCGCGCCCGAGATACTGCCGAGATAATCCACCTCGCCCTGCTCCAGCGCCGCTTCGGCGGTCGTCACGTTCGGGATAATCCGCAGGATCGCCTTCTCGAGATACGGGAGTTGCATCCCGCTCGCGTCCTTCTTGAAGTAGGACGTATTGCGATCCAGCGTTACATGGTCGCCCTTGACATACTCGGTGAACTTGAAGGGTCCGGTGCCGATCGGCTTCGCGGTCGCCGGGTCCTTCTCCAAGTCCTTCCCGTCGTAGATGTGCTTCGCGATGATGGAGGCTTCAACCACATCAAGCCGCTGCAAAAACGGCCCGTACGGCTGCTTGAAGCGGAAGACGACCGTGCCAGCGTCGGGCGCGTCAATCCCATCCAATACCGATTCGAGCGCTGCCTTTGTCCGGGCGTGGAACTTGAGGAGACCCTGCTCGAAGGTGAATTTGACGTCCGCCGAAGAGAACGGCTGCCCGTCGTGCCACATGACGTTCGGCTGAAGTTTGAACGTGTAAGTCTTGCCGTCGGGGCTGATCTGCCAGCTGGCAGCGAGTTCCGGTACTGGGTTCAGGTTGTCATCGAGGCCGACGAGGCCGTTGAAGATCTGATCCGTCACGGTGTGCGTGCCGCCTGCGGTCGTGATCGCCGGGTTCAGCGGGCCGGGGTCAGCGTTCATCACGACAACTGCGGTGCCGCCCCGCTTCGGTGTGCCTGCAGTCGGCGCAGTGGTTGCGGGAGCGGCAGCCACCGGAGCAGATGTCGCGACGGCAGGTGTCGGTGCCGCGCTTGATGCCGCCGCCGTCGGCTGTGCGGCGTTTGTGGGCTGCGTGGCGGTGGTTGGCCGCGCCGCAGATGCCTGAGATGCGCTTGTCGGCGCGACATTCGCGGGTGTTGCGGTCGGCGTAGTGCTGCTCCCACCGCATGCGGCGAGCGTGAGCATGGCGCTGATTCCCAGTACACAGCGTGCGGCCTGCCACCGCGCGTGCCGTGCTCGTTTACGTCCGGTCATTGCATCCCCTCCCTCTAGCAAACCGACAGCGGCGCACCACTCGCGCACCACCGACGAGACGCACGCGACCCGATACGCTAGCGCAACACAGGCGGGCCGCCGCGCGCCGCGTCATGCCCTTCCCAAAGAGTTTGCAGCCATGGTGGCGCGGTCGCGTCGAGGCGTTGTTCGTCACGCAGGTAATAGCCCTTGATATCCAGGACGGGCGTACCGGGCCACGCGTCCGTGCCGATGATGTGGAGGTTGCGGCCGTCGCGATGCACGAGCTTTGGATAGCTGAGACCAATCGGATTCGGACGACGCGGACTGCGCGTGGCAAAGAGGCCGACGGCGGGCAAATCCTCCCGGTTCTCCATGCGCCACACGAGCCGACCGTCCGGCGTGAGCGGATCGGTGCGATCCATGAAGAGGACGACGACGAGGTGACTGAACTCCTCGATGCGCATGAG
>JBBSFO010000682.1:0-3040 GCA_038238655.1 Thermomicrobiales bacterium
ATCGAGCGCGGCGAGGGCGGCGCGGATCGCGCCGAGTTGCTTGCCGTACTTCGGGCCGAGCGCGGGCAGGTTTGGGCGGACGCGATAGGAGACGACATCCTCGCCCGCCGCGAGCGGTTCGACCGTTTTGACGTTCAGTTCCTCCTTCAGTTCATCCGCGAGGCGCATCAACGCCTCCTGCTCCGCCGCGTCCCGCGCGTGGACGAGCAGACGGGCGAGCGGCTGGCGCACCTTGAGGTTCGCCTTCATCCGCGCCGCCCGGCCGAGCGAAACGGTTTGCACGACCGCCCGCACATCGCGGCTCAGGTTGCGGTCAATCAACGCGGCGTCCGCCACCGGCCAATCGCGCAGATGGACGGAATCAACCGCGTCTGGATCAACACGACAGACGAGATTGCGGTACATCGCCTCCGCGAGAAAGGGCGTGAACGGCGCGAGCAAATGCGCGACGGTGACGAGGCATTCGTAGAGCGTCGCGTACGCGGCATTCTTGTCTGCGTCGCTTTCCGTCTTCCAAAAGCGGCGGCGCGAGCGGCGGATGTACCAGTTCGAAAGGTCGTCCACGAACCGCTCGATGGCGCGACCGCTGGTCGTTACATCGTACACCTCCATGCCCGCCGTCACGGTTTCGATCAACTGGTGCAGTTCCGAAAGCGCCCAGCGGTCCAGTTCGGGCCGCTCGGCGGCGGGGAGGACGGGTGTATGCGGCGTCCATCCGTCGAGCCGCGCATACGTAACAAAGAACGAATACGAGTTCCAGAGCGTCAGCATGAACTTCGCGACGGTTTCCCGCACGAGGTCCATGCTGAACCGACGCGGGTTACCGGGGGGCGCGGCGGTGAAGAAGTACCAGCGCGTCGCGTCCGCGCCATGCGTCTCCATCAGTTCCCACGGGTTCACGACATTGCCGCGCGACTTGCTCATTTTCGAGCCATCCGGCCCGAGGATGTGGCCCAAGCAGATAACATTCTTGTACGCGGGCGACTCCTTCAATGCGCTGGCAATCGCATGGAGCGAGTAAAACCAGCCGCGCGTCTGATCCACCGCCTCACAGATATAGTCCGCCGGAAAGTCGCGTTTGAACTCCGCCTCGTGCTCGAACGGATAATGGAACTGCGCGAAGGGCATCGCACCTGAGTCGAACCAGGTGTCAATCACTTCCGGCACGCGGCGCATCGTCGAGCCATCGTGCGGCGAGCGGATGCGAACGGCGTCAATGTAGGGGCGGTGCAGGTCGTCCGGCAGGGGGTCGAGCGCCAGTTCCCGCAGTTCAGCGAGCGAGCCGATGCAGTGCATGCCGCCCGTCGTTTCGGAGATCCAAACGGGGAGCGGCGTGCCCCAGTAGCGGTTGCGGGAAAGCGCCCAGTCGTTGACATTGGCGAGCCACGTCCCGAAGCGACCTTCACGGTAATGCTCCGGCACCCAGTTGATCTCCGCGTTCGTCCGCAGTAACAGGTCGCGCTCGCGGGCCATGGCGATGAACCAGGTCGTAAGGGCGTAGTAGATCAGCGGCGTGTCACACCGCCAGCAGTGCGGGTACTGATGTCGGTAGGGCTGGATGCGGTAGAGATCGCCGGACGCTTTGAGGTACCGGATGATCACCGGGTCCGCCGCCTTGTCCTGCTTCGGATCGCGCGGCTTGACGGCCAGCCCGGCGAAGTCCGTCACGTCCGGAGTGAAGTGACCCGTCAGGTCCACCAGTTGCACAACCGGCAGGTCGTTCGCGCGGCCCACTTCGAGGTCGTCCTCACCGAAGGCGGGGGCGATATGGACCATGCCGGTGCCATCATCCGCCGTCACATACTCGCCCGGCACGACACGCCAAGCGGGCTTGTCCGGCGTGACGTACGTGAAGAGCGGCTGGTAGGTCTGCCCGATCAGCACGGAGGCAGGGAAGGTTTGCACGACTTCATACTGCCCCGCGCCGAGCACGGCATCCAGCAGCGCCTCCGCGACGATGAACTGCTCGTCGTTCTGCCGCGCGAGGGCGTAGGTGAAGCCGGGGTTGACGGCGACCGCGACGTTGCCGGGCAGCGTCCACGGCGTCGTCGTCCAGACAAGCAGGCTCGTCGGCGCGCCGAAGCGTGCGTCATCGGTGAGGCGCATGCGGACGTAGACCGAGTTGTCGTCAATCTCCTTGTACCCCTGCGCGACCTCATGCGTCGAAAGGGGCGTGCCGCAGCGCGGGCAGTACGGGACGACCTTGTACCCCTGATAGAGCATGCCGTCATCCCAGAAACGGCGCAGCAGGTTCCAGACGGACTCGATGTAGTTGGTGTCCATCGTCCAGTACGGATGCTCCAGGTCGCACCAGTAGCCGATCCGCTCCGTCAGGCGGTCGAACTCCTCGACGTAGGTGAGGACGGACGCGCGGCACTTCTCGATGAACCGCTCGACGCCGTACGCCTCGATGTCGCTCTTGGAGCGCGAGCCGATCTGCTTCTCGACCTCGATCTCCACGGGCAAACCGTGGCAATCCCACCCGGCGATGCGCGGCGCCGGTTAGCCGCGCAACGTCTTGTAGCGCGGTAAGAGGTCCTTGAAGACGCGGGCGAGGATGTGATGCGTGCCGGGGCGGCCATTCGCCGTCGGTGGCCCCTCGTAGAACGAGAAGTTCGGCCCGCCCTCCCGCAGCGCAATGGACCGGCGGAACGTGTCATTCTCCCGCCAGAACGCGAGAATTTCCTCTTCCAGCGCCGGGAACGAGACCCGCGTGTCCACCGGGTCGAAAGTAGCATGGGTATCGGTACTCATCGCTTGTTCTCCCCGACCGGACGTAGACGAAAGCGCATGAGTTGTCGCCTTCCATCAGAAGATAGAATAAACTCATGGCCGATAACATTATAGAGTCCGCAATCGTACCACTGATTTTTCTGCTTTTTCTCGAAGATGCGAATCTCGAATCCACGTTCCTCAGCGACGATCAATCCACGATTACCACGAATAGGCTGCTGATCACCATCTTGCCCTTCGCCGATATAGAAGACATCGTCCCCTTGATGCTCATCAGGATATACAGCGTCAGCCGCTGTATTCATCA
>JBBSFO010000683.1:0-3037 GCA_038238655.1 Thermomicrobiales bacterium
CATGATGAAGGTCGTGTCTTGATCGTCGAAGGTTTCGAAGGGGCGCGGCTCGACGCACTCCTACGAACCGAATACGTCATCGCTATGCTACCCACACCTCTTGGGATATGTAAAATCCGGGTGTCGCTCACCTACTGAATCATACTGCCGCCGCATCCACGAACGGCCGGTTCGGCGTCCCGGCGCGGCGGCCAAGTTCATCGAAGAACTGCGTGGTCGTGCTCATTGCCGCGCTCCTTTTTCTTGCGTGCCATTACCCGACGCGGAATGCCTGCCGCGATGCGGACAGTTTCACCGCACGTCAATCGTCAGCACCTGCACGGCGTTGTTGCCGTAACCGAGGCGGTTCCACGTGGGGCTGTCGGGCTGGCTGTTCCCCGATGCATCGGTTGCGCGGGCACGCAACGCATGCCGACCCGGCTCGGCGCCACCCCATGCAAAACTCCAATCTTGCCATGCGTACGACTCGGTCGGTGGTGCGACGCGGGCAGGTTGCCACTCGCCCGCCCCGTCAATGCTCACTTCGACCCCGGTGATCGGGCCGGTACCGGACCATGCTTTGCCGCGAACGGTGTAGGGACCGCGCGGCAGGATGTCGCCGGATGCGGGCGCGGTGAAAAAGGCGCGGGGAAGGATCGTCGTGACCGCTTCCCGCGCGCGGTCGGGCCATTCGAACTGGTAGGACTTGGTCTGGAACTGGCCCTCGTAGCGCGTCGTCAGCACCTCGATCTTATACAACCACTTAACGGACGCCATGCCATACCAACCGGGTATCAGTAGGCGTAGCGGCGCGCCGTGGTCGGGGGTCAGCGGCGCATCGTTCATCGTCCAGACAACGAGCGCCTCGGTCGCGGGATCGCGCGCGCGTTCGAGCGCGAGCGACCGACCGAAGGGAATATCGGGGCCACCTTTGTACGGACCATGGTCGGCCCCCTCGAAATACACATCAACGCCCTCCGAGCGGGGAGCGGCCTGCTCCAGGAGCAGATGCAACGGCACGCCCGTCCAGCGTGCGGTGCCAACGGCATTACCGGCCCACGGCTCGCCGGTCGGAAGTGGCATCAGGCCGATCCGGCCATTGCCGGCGCACTCCAGGGTGACGGTCAGGGTTGTCGCGGGCATGGATCGCAACGCATCAAGCGTCAGCATCTGCGGACGTTCGACCGCGCCGCCGATGGTCAGTGTGTTCGGGTGGTCGGGCAGGGAAAAGTTGGAGCGGACATAGTGCAGGTGTGTGGGCGTCACCGACTCGCGGAGCGCCGCGAGCGGCGTTTCGGCATTGAACGGCTCCGCCTTGACCATAATCAACCCCGACCGATCCATTCCCACGTCATTTCCTTCCATTCCAGCCTCCCGGTACGCCATGCCGTCACGATCACGCATCCAACGAGTGTATGCGTCGCGTGAAAAGCGCGCAACCGGGAAGATATGCAGTCGTTTACCCGCCTCACGAGCGGTCACTGAGGTAGTCGCCAATCGCCGCGAGGCACGCCCCATGCTGTTCGAGGAGGAGATGATGACCCCCGACGAGTGTTTGAAGGTGAACATTCGGCATCCACGCCGCCAGCGCCTGCATCTTTTCCAGCGGGGCGGAGGGGTCGTTCGTGCCGTGGAGCGCAAGGATTGGCAGGCTCTGCACGGCATGCAGCGCGGGAGAAAGATCGTGGTCGAGGACGCAGCGGGTTAGCGTGCGCGAGTACGATGCCCAGGTGCTTTTGAACGAATCCTCCACGATTTCGCGCGGGAAGTTCTTCACGACACGGGGCGCGACAAAATGGATCAGCGGATGCAGCGGCATGCCGATGAGGTATTCGAGGTGTGCCCGCCGCCCCGTCCGCAGCGTCGAGCGGGCGACCCAGCCGCCGTGCGTGGTGATGAATACGCGCGCCTCCGCTTCGCCGGCGAAGAGCGGCATGCTCATCACGACAAGCCCGCGCACCAGCTCCGGATAGCGCGCCGCGAACTCCACCGCGAGGATCGCCCCCAGCGAATGTCCGATCAGCGTCAGCGGCTGCGCCGACTCGCCGCGCGCTTCCAGTGTCCCGACGAGCGCGGCGAGGTGATCATCCACGGTATAGGCGACATCCGGCTTGGGGGAGCGCGCGAAACCGAGCAAGTCCGGCATCAGGCAAGAATGGCGCTGTGGGAGATTGCCGAGCCGTCCTTGCCAGTACCGCGAAGATGCACCGAGGGCATGGAGAAAGAGCAGTGGCGCACCCACGCCATCCTCCTGCATCGCGAGCGTATATAGTGTCGTCACTCATCCTCCATTTGTGCGCACGCGAGAGTACTATCGTCGTACAGGCATTTCGTTTGCATACTTCATGCTTACAAAGTATCATGCACACGCATATTGTACGTTCGGTCCGCTTTATTCAGCCCTTCGCGCTTCCACGATACAGAAAGGTGCCAGGATAGGTAAACATGACGAACGTTATGAGTCCAATCCGCTGGACGACAACGGCTGAGAGCCAGTTCTTCGAGCGGAAATCCGCGCGTGAAGGAACTGATCACCATCGAAAGCGTCGAGACGCGAAAGAAATCGCTTGGGACATCGTCGAAACGCTCTCTGCCATGGCGAATGCGGACGGTGGTGAACTTGTCATCGGTGTCGAGGATGACGGGACAATAACCGGAATACCCCATCCTGCGGATAAACTCGAGCTCTTCCGTGATGCGCCTCACAGCCGCAACTACGTCACCCCGCCCCTGCGATACGAGATAGATGAGATGCGAACGAACGATGGCTTGCTTGTGTTGCATTTTTTAGTGGATTGGAGCCCGGAGGTCCATCAACTCGCGGACGGTCGGTATCTGCTACGGGTCGGCGACGCGAACATACCATTCGCCGCCGAACGGATCACCGCACTCAAGGCGACAAAGGGTCAGGGACTTATCGAACGCTCGTTTCCAGCGGGTGCAACATTGGATGATCTCGACCTCGATCTCATCAAGCGATTATGGTCGGATCGTTCACCTGAGGATGTATTGCGTCGGTATCGTCTCATCGAAGGTCGGAACGGACATTCGATACCGA
>JBBSFO010000684.1:0-3018 GCA_038238655.1 Thermomicrobiales bacterium
AGCATCGCATTGCCGTACACATGCGGGCGCGGACAAATGCGGCCAACAACGCTGGCGTGACAGGGCGCGCAACACGATGATACCGGTCATCTGGAACCACTTCCGCCCGCGCTGCGCGCGTTGCACCGATGGGGCAACCTGATGCGCATTGATGTCCGGGCCGTCCACGCCGTGCATGTCACCGATGTGCAGGGCCGGATCGAACAGCGCGTCCGACAGGCGGAGTAGCATGCCCCATCAGGGAAAAATCGAACGGGCAGCAATACGAGGCTGCCGGTTGTCTCGCTGTTGGCAAAAAGCGGTTATTGCAGAAACTCGTCGCCAAAGACAACGTGGATGACGGGCGTATGCGCCGGGCACGCTGCCGCATCGGTCGGTGTCCACTGGTAGTGGCAATAGGTCACGTCCACAATGTATCCGGCGGCGGTATGCGTTATCTGCATGCTCGCGGTCGCGTCCGGGGCATGGCGGACGGGAACATTCGTTTGAATGTGGCACGCCCGATTCGCCATCATCATAAGTGCGGAGGGCGCAACATAGGCAGATTCGCCGGGCGCGAGATCAGAAACGGTCTCATGAACGATCCGTTTCGGCAGTGTCGGCATCGCAAGCATCGTTTGCAGCATTGGTCGCTCCTCGTCGGCACCAGACCGCCCCGCTCTGCGCATCATACAGTACGGTTCAAATCTTGTCGAGTGTGTATCGGTTCAGTCAGGGCGTATGCCCTGTACCGCACCGTCACAGCGTTGACGAAGCGCCCTGCCCGGCGTAGGCTTGACGACCGACGCGGACGGGGCGGCGCGACGGAGTGACGATCACAGGGGGGCTATCATGGTGCGGCAACCGACATCGGCACACGCGACGCGGACGGCGGCGCAGCGGGGCTTTCTCCTCCTGGGGCTGATGCAGATCGCCTTCGGCTTTGCCCTGAACGGGCAGCAGAATATCGTCACCAATTACTTCGATGGCATCCTCCACCTCGCAGGCCCGCAATTCGGCTACATCACCGCCATTCGTGAAGTACCGGGCTTCTTGCTCATCTTCCTCAGCGCGCTCTTCTACCGCGTCACGCTCCAGCGCGTGACGGCGGGCGCGCTCTGCCTCCTGGCCGTCGCCTACGCGCTGTTTGGCCTGTCGCACAGCTTCTGGACGGTCGCGCCGTGGGTAATCCTGTCCAGCATGGGCTACCACACCGTCCTGCAAACGCAGAATGCCCTCGCCCTGAGCATGACGACCGAAGGAAAGAGCGGCGCGACTCTCGGCCGGATGTCTGCCTTCAATCAGGGCGGCTCGCTCGCCGCGCTCATTTTCATCCTTATCACCTTCCACTTCGGCTGGCTCTCCTTCCGTCCCACCTTCGTCGTCCTCGGTGTCGTCGCCTTGCTCGGCGCAATTGCCGTCGTCGGCTTCCCGCATCTGCACGACGGCGAGGAGCGGGCGCAGGCGGCGCGGCGCGACCCGATCGTCTTCCGGCGCGACTATCGTTACTACTATTTGTTGACGCTGATTGACGGCGGGCGGCAGCAAATCTTCTTCTCGTTCGGGCTGTATGTGCTCGTTCATGCCTTCCACCTGAGCGTCGCGCAAGTTTCGGCGCTGCTGATCGCGGTGACGTTCGCGGCGATGCTGGCGGGGCCAACCATCGGGCGTTTGATTGATACATATGGCGAGCGACGGATGCTTTCGGCGGTCAATGTCGCCTATATCATCGCGCTTTCAGGCTATGCATTCACACAGAATGTCATCGTTGCCTGCGGGTGCTACGTCGTCTACACATTCATTTCACCACTCTCGTCCATTGCCGCCGCGACCTATCTGCGTAAGGTGGCCGTTGCACAGGACATCGCGCCGAGCTTCGCGATGGGTACGACGATGCAGCACGCCGCCGCAATCGTCGTGCCGATCACGGCGGGAATCATCCTCAACTATTTCGGCTATCAGATCCCCTTCATGATCGCCTGCGGATTCGCCTGCCTGAACTTCTTCGTCACCCAGCGGCTCGACCCCGTCGCCCAGCGTTCGCCTGGGCGGATCGCGGCGGACAACGCGCGCCTCGCGACCGCGACGGGGAGCAGCGCCGACTGACCGTGCGATGCTCGATAACCGTCACTGTCTGTTGAAAGAGCGGCAGAAAAGGGGAAGAGGATGCTACGGACCACTCGCGACATTGCTCTGTCGTGTTCCGTAGGGGCGGTGCTCAAACCGCCCTCCCGCAGCAGTAGTGGCACGCGACACCCCGCAATTGCGCCATGGCGACCGACAGAGGGCGGTTCGAGCATCGCCCCTACGCAGGCATCGCGCCATGACAATGGTGAAGCAGTAGTGCCTGAATGAACATCGCTGTCGCGAGCCGGGCGGTCGCGCCGCTGCATGGTGTCGGCGGGCTGGAACGGGCTGTCGCGGATGTTTGCTCGGCCCTCACCGACCGTGGGCATCGTGTGACGCTCGTTACCGCGACGCCGACGCAGAGCGCGGTGGACGATTCCTTGCTCCGTGTGGGCGAACTGATCGCCGTGCCGTGGGCGGAGTCGCATATGCTCCGGCGCGGCGGGGTGCTGGATCGCCTCGTCCACTATCCCCGTTTCATCCATCGTGCGACAAACGCATTGCAAGCGCGTGGCACGGTCTTTGACGCCGCCATCGGTCATGGCGCGGCGGCGGCGGCGTTTGTGCCGCTCCTCGACAGCGGGCAAGTGCGCCGCCTGCTCATCAACCCGCACGGTATGGAGGAGTTCTCCGCCGGTGGTTTGAAAAGGGCGCTCCTCGCGCCGCAGCGGTCGCGTGTCCGCACGGCGGCGCGCCATGCTGACCGCGCCATCGCCCTGGATGCTTTTCTCGTTCCCGAGGTAATGCGCAACCTGGAGCTACCGCGCCCACGCGTCGCGATCGTCCCGAACGGGATTGACGTGGAGCGTGTGGATCGCCTGACGGGCACGATGGCGTCCCAAACCGACCAACCGCCGCTGATCGTCAGCCTCGCGCGCATCGAGCCGAACAAGGGGCTGGACGTGCTCGCCG
>JBBSFO010000685.1:0-3015 GCA_038238655.1 Thermomicrobiales bacterium
ATTCTGGCGCACGATGCACCGCTCTTTCTCAATGACCGCGCCCGCTCGCTTGCCGATCCGTTTCTGCTTTCCGACATGGACGCGGCGGTCTCCCGGATTCGCGAGGCCTTCGCGCAGTCGGAAAAAATCTGCATCTATGGCGACTACGATGCCGACGGCCTAACGGCGCAGGCATTACTCGTTACCGCACTGCGCTTCTGGGATGCTCCCGACCTCTGCACCTACACGCCGCACCGTGAGCGCGAGGGCTACGGCCTGCACCACGATGCGCTGGCCGAACTGGCGCACGATGGCGTTCGCCTCGTCATTGCCGTGGACTGCGGCATCAGCAACCCGGAGGAGATCGCCCGCGCCCATGCGGCGGGTGTGGACGTGATCGTCGTGGATCACCACAGCGTGCCCGCAATTCTCCCGGCGGCAGCTGCGGTCATTAATCCGCGTCGCGCGGGCAGCGCCTATCCATTCCACGATCTGGCAGGCGTCGGGGTCGCGTACGCCCTTGTGCGTGCACTGGCGACCTCCGGCGCGCCCTTCGCGCGCCCCGATCCACCGACGGTCAATACACTCCTGTCGTTCGTGGCGATTGGCACCGTCGCCGATGTCGTGCCGCTCAAGGGCGAGAATCGTATTCTCGTGCAGGCAGGCCTCCGCGCCTTGCGACAATCGCGGCATCCCGGTTTGATCGCCCTTTGCGAGCGTGCGGGCATTCCCCTGCCTACACTGGACGCGAGCCACATCAGTTACGCCATCGCGCCGCGCCTCAATGCGCCGGGCCGCGTGCGCGGTGTCGAAGATGCCTATCGCCTGTTGACGCCGACCTCCGATGTCGAGGCGCGCATGGCGGCAGTCGCGCTCGATGAAGCGAATCGTGCGCGTCAGGCGGACACTCAGCGCGCGATCGCCGAAGCGGTGGCAATGGTCGAGTCCGGCAGGCTGCACGAGACGGATCGCGTGCTCGTCCTCGGCGATCCGTCGTGGAGCATCGGCATCGTCGGCCTGGTTGCCGCGAAACTCGTCGAGCGGTATCACCGACCGGCGCTCGTCTACGCGCGCGGCGAAACCGAGAGCCGTGGCAGTGCGCGTAGCATCGTTGCCTTCAATATCATCGCCGCCCTTGACCGGCACAGGCCACTGCTGATGCATCACGGCGGCCATCCGCGCGCGGCGGGTTTTACGATTGCGAACGACAACCTCGCCGCCCTGCACGCCGCGCTTCAGTCTCAGGCCGCTACCCTGTCTGCGGACGACCTGCTGCCAGCGTTGCACCTCGACGGACGGCTCGATCACGCGGACGTGTCGCTCGCCGCCTGCGCCGCCCTCGCCGCGCTCGCGCCCTTCGGGCACGGCAACCCGGAACCGCTCTTTCTCGTGCCGCGCGTTCGCGTCCTCGACGCCCGGCGCGTCGGGGGCGATGGCGCGCACCTCACGTTTACGATCGGTCTGGAAAGCCGCGAAACCGTGCGCTGCATCGCCTTCGGTGCGGGCACGCGCGAGGACGAACTCGCCAACCTCCGCGAAGCCGACCTCGCCGCAACCCTCCAACGCGACGTGTGGCGCGGCGACGAGCGCCTGCAACTGCGCGTGAAAGACTTCCGGCCAGCGGAGAATTAGCGCCTGTCGCACGGTCGAGCAGCAATGAACCTGTACAACATCAGGAAAACGCGGCCAGGGCGTTTCGTCCGTTCGAGCGGGCACCCATGCCCCGACGAAGACCGAGGCGTCAGGCCATCGCGATCTTGAAAGCGCACGAGAAGGTCTTGCCGACGTGTGGTATCTTTGATTGACACAGTGAAGTTATTTGACACATGCACAACGCGCCGGATTCGAGAAAGAGGAACGCCGTGGTCGTCGCTCGCCTGTCCCGCTGGCTCTCCGTACCGCTCGCCCTCGCCCTCGCGCTCGCCCTGCTCGCCGGTGTCGCCCCCGCGCCCGTGCGCGCGGCACCTTTCGCCGTCACCGTCACCATGAATGACGAGAACTCCGGCGGCGACAGCGATGTCGTCCACTTTTTTCCGGGCTGTGCGGTCAATGGGAATGGAGGGAATAATCCCTGCTCACTGCGCGACGCGATCATCTACGCGAACAATCGGACCGCCGCAGATACGACAACGATCACTATACCCGCCGGCACCTATACGCTTCGAAGACTGGGGAACACCGATGCCTTGGGCACACTCGGTGATCTCGACCTCAACCGAAAAGTGGTGATCGTCGGGGCGGGTGCGGGCACGACGATTATCCAGGCGAGCGCGACGAGCAGCGCCGCAGGGGCGATTGATCGGGTCTTCGAGGTGGGCGCGTTCGGCACGGGGACGGCGACGATCAGCGGGGTGACGGTCCGCTACGGCGGGAACACAGCGGACGGAAACGGCGGCGGCATCGCGGTGCGCAGCGGCTCGTCACTGACCCTGAACAACTGCGTGATCAGCGACAACCAGGTGGTCAACGGGAATAACTACGGAGGCGGCATCTACAACGCCGGCACCCTGACGGTGACCAACAGCACGATCGCCGCAAATAAAGCGGATAACGGCAAAGGCGGTGGCATCTTCAATGACTTTGGCGGTGTGGCGACAGTGACGAACAGCACGATTGTCGCCAACTCCGCAAATCGCATCACTCAGAGTGCCAGCGGCGGCGGCATCTCCCATTTCGGAACGCTGCTGACCGTGACCAACAGCACGATTGTCGCCAACACCGTAACCGGCACGGATGGTATCGGCGGCGGCATCGAAGACGTCACCCCGCTGACTGCGACCAACACCCTGATCGCGGGCAATACCGCGAGATTCGGTCCCGATTTCTACGGTGTCTTCGACGTGGCCCGCAACAACCTCCTCGGTGACGGCAGCAGCGCGACCGGCATCACCAACAACACCAACCACAACCTCGTCGGCACTGCCGCCAACCCGATCAACCCCCTGCTCGACTCTGTCCTGCGCGACAACGGCGGCCCGACACCGACCCTCGCCCTGCTCAGCGGGTCATCGCCTGCGGTCAACGCCGGGGACAATG
>JBBSFO010000686.1:0-3013 GCA_038238655.1 Thermomicrobiales bacterium
GCCAGGATTGTCTCCCCTTTCGCGCGCGTGGCGAGGGTGGCGTCGCCGTAGATCCCGGTCGGGGAATAGCGGCCCGGCGTCTCCGGGCTACGGCTCAGCGGCGAACCCACCGCCCCGATGTCGCGGACGGCCAGCGCCATCTCGACCCGCTCGGGGGCGATGGCAAGCATGAGCGAGGTTTCGCACTCATCGGCGTGGGTCCCCTCTGGCTGCTCCAGCAGAGGCGCCGCGATCGGACGGAGAATCTCACCGAGGTCGGTGTAGCGCAGCAGGATGCCGTCGGCGGCGAGCAGTTCGGCCGCCGGGGCGAGCGCGCGGACGGTGGAGACGCCGTAATTGAGGACATAGAAACGCTGCGGACCGTAGGGGGCTAGGGAGTGGCAGATATCCACGACGAGATCGCGCGCCGTCTCCATGCGCAGATGGGTCGAGCCGGGATACGCGCGGAAGGCCGGATAGAAATGGTAGGAGATAGTGGGCGCGACGACGATGGGCAGGCGCTCGCGGAGCCGTGCGGCGAAATACTCGACCGACCGGAGGTCATTGTCGAGGCGCAGATGTGGCCCATGCTCCTTGGCGGCAGCGCCGAGGGGTAGCACGACGAGGGGCGCGGCGGCGAGGATCGGCTCGGCCTCGACCCAGGTGAGATCGGCGAGGGAGACGCCGGGGTGCGCGGGACGCGGCCCGGCTGGTGACGATGCCATCAGCTCCTCCAACGGTGGACTTAGCTATATGAGTAGCCCAGCAAATGTGCAATTTTAAGCACGACCGATTAATACGGCGGGCGGGGTGGCTTTTTGATGCGGAAGCCAGTTTCGCGCAGACGGGAGCGCACCCAGCGATCAACGCGCTCGCGCGTGACGATGCCAACGACGGTGCCTTCCTCGTTGAGTACTGCAATCGTCCGCGCATCGGTGCGCTCCAACAATCGCAAGCCGTCGTGGAGCGTTAGGTCCGACGCGAGCGTCAGTGTAGGGAGCGCGCCAATCGGTGTCATGGCGTCACGGACAGTCGTTTCCATCCAAAGCGGGCGCGGCACTTTGCGGACGTTTCGGTCGAGATCGAGGACGCCGATCACGATGCCGTCCGCGCCAACAGGGCGGGGACCGCTGAGGCGATCCGACAAAAAGAGATCCACGACATCACCGATCAGTTTTTCCGGTGCGAGCAGGGGGCCGGGGCCGGTGATCGCAGCGAGCGGAATCTCCCGACTCGTTTCTTGCCAGAGCAGTTGCACGAATGAAAGCCGCCCCGCCCGCCCGATATAGTAGCCGATGAGGATGATCCACAGCCCGAAGGCCGGCGAGTAAAATGTTGCCACACCGCCGAGTGCAAGCAGCGACCATGACAGTACCTGCCCGTATCCGGCAGCGACGCGCGTTCCCTGCGTCAGATCGTCCGCGACGTACCACGCGAAGGCACGCACGATCCGTCCGCCATCGAGCGGGAAGCCGGGCAGAAGATTGAGGACGACGAGCAGCCCATTCATGATCGCGAGCGCGATAAAGAGGGCGAAGAGCGGACCGTTCCGCCCGTGGCTCAGAAGCGCAATCAGCCCCGTGACGATACCGAGCGCGCCGCTGGCCCCCGGCCCGGCGATGGCGACGAGGCACTCATCGGCGGGCGTGCTGCGCTCGGCGGAAATCTCCGCCGCGCCACCGAGCAACGAGAGCTTCACCCAGCGTACCGGCAACCCGACCCGTCGCGCGGCGAACGCGTGCGCGAACTCGTGCGCCGCGACCGAGCCGATAAATGCGATACCAATCGCGCCTGCGACGACCGCCCAGATGGCAGCCGCACCTTCCTCCACACCGTACGGCCTGCCCTTTGTCAGCGCACCGACGACGGGCAGCGCGAGAATGAGCAGCAAATCCCATGACAGCCGCACCGGTACGCCCGCAAGCGTCGCCGCCACCGTCCCCCGTGCCCCCCGTCCAAGCGAAAGGAACGTACCAAAAAACGTGTCTGAAAGACACGTTTCTACCCCCCCTTCCCGTCTCGGGAAGGGGGCTGGGGGGTTAGGCTCCCTACAGTCGCTGGTAATCTTCGAGGTCGAGGACAAAGACAGTAGCGGCGGCGGTTTGTATCGGTGCGTTCGATTCGCCCGACTGGCGGGAGCGGGCCTGCCCGCGGATGAGATCGAGCACCGGGTCCACTTGCTCATCCTGCACACCGATCATGATCGTGGTATTGCCGCGCCGCAGGAAGCCGCCGGTGCTGGCGAGCCGGGTCGCGCGATATTCGGCTTCGAGTAACGCATCCACGACGTTATCGGCGTCTTCATTCTGGACGACGGCGATAATCAGTTTCACGCGTGGAGCCTCCTCGATCGGGCGTACGACGCGGGGTTTCCTACCCCACCGTGCCGTTTACTATAGCGACCGGAGAGCACAAAGTCAATCAGCATAGCGGCTTCCGTATCGGGAATGTTTGATGCAGCAAGGAAAAGAGCGCGCGATGCTCGGAGAATGGGTTATATTGACGATACCACTGAGGGAGGTTCAACGATGGCGACGAAGACCGAAGCGACGATTGAAGACCTTATCCACGCCCCCGATGATGCGATGTACGAACTGACAGATGGAAAGCCGGTGTGCATGCCACCCACGGGCTTTCAGCCAAGCCGCGTTGCCAACGAGATCTTCGTTGCCGTGCGCGCCTATGAACGGCAAACCCGTAGCGGTTATGCAATGACCGATGGCATCGCATACATTGTGAATCTTGCGCATCGTCGCTCGTTCAGTCCCGACGCTTCTTTCACGCACTCCGCACCGGAAAATCGCATGCGGTTTGTAGACGGCACACCGATTTTCGCCGCCGAGATGCGTTCTCAAGATGATTACAGCAATGCCGCGAATTGTACCTACTATGCGAAACGCGCCAAGTATTTCGCGGCGGGTACAGCAGTCGTCTGGGATGCCAGATCCGGTCGTCTGCACGATTAAGTTCTACCGTGCCGATCATCCCGACATACCGACCATCTTCACTCTGGAGCAGATCGCGGACGCCGAAC
>JBBSFO010000687.1:0-3013 GCA_038238655.1 Thermomicrobiales bacterium
AAACGCGACAAAACGGGATGCCCGCAGGCATCCCGCCCATCATTTCGTGTGACGATTTCCCGATGCGCCAGCGTCAGGACGGACTATCTGCCCGTGGCGCTTGCGGGAGATCGCTCGCAGCATCGGGGTATCCGTCCCCTTCAAGGGCATCATTCATATCGTGGCCGGTGGCAGCGAGTAGCTGTCTCATCCCGCGCACCCACGTCGCCTATCCAGTGTAGGAGTGCGGACCGGACGCCCCGGACCGGCACCACGCATGTAGGTAGATTTCCAACGAGGTCGATGATCGTGACGCGCACGCCGTGCGCAAGGAGGATTAGATGAACATGACCGCCGATGCGAAGGACCGTGCAGAAGAGAGCGAGAAGGCGGGGCGACTGCCGAGCCTGGAGGAGCAGACGCCCGGGCTCGACACCGAGCAGGATGCGCGGACGCTCCAGGATGCCAAAGCGTATTACGTGGCTGCGGGCGAACCGGGTGATTTCCCCAAGCCCGCAGCGGAACCGGACAAGAAGGAGCCGCAGCGCGGTCTGCAATCGCCCCGATAAGGTCCACTGCCCCTAGAGAAAGAGGTTCACCATGTTTCGCCATATTCTTGTTCCACTCGATGGCTCGCACCTCGCCGCCACCGCCCTCCCCTACGCCACCACCCTCGCCCGTGCCTCCGATGCGCGCATCACCCTCCTCGCCGTCGTCGCGTCTCTCCCCGAGCGCGTCGGCATCCCGAGCGTTGCCGCGCAGGAGGGCGACGGCCGCCATGTCACCGAGGGCACTGCCTACCTGGAGTCCGTCGCGTCCGCTGTGCGCGCTGATGGCCTCGCGGTCACGACGGTCGTCCGCCACGGCAACCCTGCGGCGGAGATCCTCGCGGCGAGCGAGGCGGAAGAGTACTCGCTGATCGTCATGAGCACGCACGGTCGGACAGGGCTGGGGCGCCTACGCATGGGGAGCGTCGCGCAGCATGTGATGCGCCACGCCATCATCCCCACGCTGGTCGTGCGACCGGGCGCCGACGCACCCACGGAGGGCGTGGCGACGATTGCGGCGATCACCGTGGCGCTCGACGGCTCGGGGCTGGCGGAGGAGGCGCTGCCGGATGCGGTGCAGATCGCCACGGCGCTCGCGATCCCGCTCACGCTACTGCAGGTCATCCCGAGTCGCGCCTCCCTCGCCTACAACGGATGGAGCGACGGGTACTACAACTACCACCCCGCGACCGAGGAAATGGAGCGCGACGAGGAGCAGGCGGTCGAGGAATATCTCGACGCCCTCGCCACGCGCCTGCGCGCGTCCGGCATCGAGGTGGGCACCCGCCGGGAGCGCGGCGTGACGAGCCGCCCTGCGGAGGTGATCGCGGCGGTGCTGGCGGAGCAGCCGGGGGGGATCGGGATCATGGCGAGCCACGGGCGGGGCGGCGTGCTGCGCTGGGCGCTGGGGAGCACGGCGGAGGAGGTGCTCGATCATACGCCGTGTCCCATCCTCATCGTTCGGGCAGGGACAACCATAGTAGGGTCTGAGGCCATACCCGTCTCCGCCGCCCAGCGTGCGGGATAACCGATCGGGCACGGCGCCGATGCGAGGGAACCATGGATACAGCAATAAGGCAACCCCGGATACTGATCGTCTCCTACAGCCGCTTCGGTGCCATCGAGGCACTTGCCGAGCAGATTGCCGATGGTGCGCGGAGCGTCGCGGGCGTTGCGGTGCACGCTTTCACCGTGGAGGACACGCCGATCGACGCACTCCAACCGGGCGAGCACGTGGGCGATATGGCGATGCGTCGGGCGGGGGTGATCGACGAACTTAGCGCGGCCGACGCCGTGATCGTCGGCGCGCCCGCATACTTCGGCGGGATGGCCTCACCGATGAAGCGATTCTTCGAGGACTGCGCGACGGCCAGCAATGCGGTGGTGACGGACCGGTCGCGTCCTTGGCGTGGGTACCTCTTCCGCGACAAGGTCGGCGCCGCGTTCACCAGTTCCGCGACGCCCCACGGCGGCAACGAGCAGGCGCTCCACTCGATCCTGACGATGATGATGCACCTCGGCATGATCCTCGTCACCCCGGGCCAGGGCGAGCCGATCCTGGAAAACGACGCGGCCCCCTACGGTGCGACCACGATCACGGGCGCCCACGGCGACCGGGAGTCCACACAGGTGGAGCAGGAGGCAGCGCGAGAACTCGGCGAGCGTGTCGCGATCAGGGCTGCGTGGCTCATCCGGGGCAGGGAAGAATGGGAGAAGATTCACGGCGCCGGATGGGCGGAGCCGACGAATTATCCCGACTGATACGACCCGCCCGCCGTTTCGCGATGAAAGGACGCCCGACCGATGAACGGTTCCATCCGCCTCGGCACGATCCGCGGCATCCCGGTTTCGATCAGCGCTTCATGGATCATCGTCTTCGTCCTCTTCCTCTGGTCGTTCGCCGCCTCGTACTACCCCGACCGCTTCCCCGACTGGACGACCCGGGCCTACTTCGCCGCCGGACTGACGACGACACTCCTCTTCTTCGCTTCCATCGTCGTCCATGAGCTCGGCCACGCCCTGGTCGCCGCCCGCTTCGGCATCCGCACGCGGCGGATCACCCTTATGCCGATCGGCGGCCTCGCGGAGATCGAGTCAGAGCCGCAGATGCCTTCCCAGGAGTTCGCCATCGCCATCGCGGGGCCAGCCACCTCGCTCCTGCTCGGCGCGCTCTTTCTCGGCCTCTACGTCGTCGTCCATTCGTTCAGCGTGCCGCTCGGCGGTATCACCGCCTATCTCGGCTGGGTGAACATCGCCCTCGCCGTCTTCAACCTCGTCCCTGGGTACCCGATGGACGGCGGACGGGTCTTGCGCGCGATCGTCTGGGGGGTAACGAAGTCATACTCGCGCGGCACGCGGGTCGCGGCGGGCGTCGGCTCGCTGATCGCCTATGGGTTCATCGCCATCGGCGTGATCCTCGCCTTCAATGGCCAGATCGCCAACGGGATCATCCTCGCCTTCGTCGGCTGGTTCGTCCTGACGAGCGC
>JBBSFO010000688.1:0-3008 GCA_038238655.1 Thermomicrobiales bacterium
ATCGAAGGGGCGGAACATGAATTGGGTGGCCTCCCCTGCCCACCGTCCGGTGGACATGTAGTGCACATGCGTATCCCACCCTTCGCGTCGGTGCGCCGAGGTGTCGGGCGAGTATACACGATTACCGGACATAATGTGCGGCCCGACGGTGTGCTATACTCCGCCCCCGGAGCAGGTCCGTGCGGCGAGGGGGAAATTATCGGCATGAGTGACGACGGACGCAAGCGCATCCGGCGAGCGATGCATGCGCGGCAGGCAGCCAGCCCAAAGTTGCGCGGTCAGTACAAGCGGGCCGTCCGTGCGGCTCGGTTGGAGCAGGACGCGCGCACGCAAGCGGAGAGCGGCCCGCGTACGGCGAGCATCCGGGAAACCGAGGCGATGCCCGCAATTATGCCGCCCCAGCGGAAAAGGCCCGCGCGATGGGTCTTCGCGCTCGCCGCGCTTCCAATTCTCTTGCTCCTCGGTATCGGCGCGTATGCACTCAATATCATCATTCATGCGGAGCGCGCCGCGAGTAACATCTCGCAGCCGATACTGCCACGCGGGCCACAGTCCATTATCGCAACGGATACGCCGCGCCCGACGAATACCCCGAACGCGCTTGGCACGATCGCTCCGCTCCCCACCACGCAAGCGACGCCGGCGCCGATTGTCACCCAACCGCCGCCAATCAACTTTGACCGCAAAGAGCCGTTCACGATGCTCATGCTCGGTGTGGACACACGCGAGGGGGACACTGACCCGTCTCGCTCCGACACGATTATCCTCGCGTATGTAGACCCGCTGGAGAAGCACGTTAACCTGCTCTCCATCCCGCGCGACCTGCTCGTCACGCAGGCGGGGGGATACGGGCAGGCGAAAATGTCCGATGTCTACGCCAACGGCGAGATCAACAAGTATGTGGACCCGACACGCGGCGGCATCGCCCTTGTCCGGGACACGATCGAGCAGAACTTCCGCATCCAGATTGATTACTACGCGCAGGTGGATTTCCTCGGTTTTCGAAAGATCGTGGATGCCTTCGGCGGCGTCACGGTGGATAACCCCTATCCGCTCAAGGACGACGAATACCCGACGGAAGATTACCAGTTCACGCGTGTCTTCTTCCCGGCGGGACTTGTCCATCTCGACGGCGACGAGGCGTTGAAGTTTGCCCGCACCCGCCACGACGACAACGACTTCCAGCGTAACCAGCGCCAGCAGCAGGTGATTCTCGGTATTCGTCAGCAGGCATTGCAACTCAACCTGCTCTCCAAAGCGGCGGGCTTGGTGGATACGTTGGGTGATTCGGTGCGCACCGATTTTCCGCGCGGGAATCTCAACAGTAACTGGATTGGGTTCGCAAAATTCGGCACCGACTTGCAAGGAAACGCGATTCAGCAATTCACGCTCACGGATTTGCTGCGCGAAGCGATTATCAATGGCGGATACTATGCGACGCTCGATTGGAATCTCGCCATCGCCCGCGCCAAGGATTTTTCGCCGAAGGAGAACCGAGACAGTATCGCCACGCAAGCGAACGCGGGCGTGAACCTCAAAGTGAAAGTCGTTGTCGAAAATGGCACGCGCAACGGCGGATTCGCCAATCGCTGGTCGGCCACCCTGCAAAAGCAGGGATATACCGCCGCCACCTACATTGACGCACCGCCGACCACCAAAGGAAACGTGCCAAAAACGAAGATTCTCTTTTTCACACCGGACAACGAAAAGACCGCCCTCGCCCTCGTCAAGACCTTTGGGATCAGTCCGGCAAGCATAGATGGCAAATCGAAGCGCCCCCCCGAAGCGGGCGATGCCGATATCCTCATTCTGCTCGGCGACGACGCAAAGGAACCCGGCCCCGCGCCAGCCTGCTGCTGAGAAACCCACCCCCAGCCCCTCCCGACACGGGAGGGGAGCCAGGATGAACCTCCTCCCGTGTCGGGAGGAGGCAGGGGGTGGATTGAGTTAGTGGAATGTCCAGGTCACGCTCGTGCCGGTGTGAATGCGTTGGATCGTTTCGCCGAGGATACGCGCGACGGAGAGCTGCGTGATGCGACCGGGGTCGGTTCCCGGCGGCAGGACGAGCGGGATGGTGTCGGTACAAACGACTTCTTTGATCGGGCTATTACGCAGTCGCTCGATTGCCGGGCCAGAGAAGACGGGATGCGTGCACGCAGCATAGACGGCAGATGCACCATGCTCAATGGCCGCGCTCGCTGCCTGGCAGATGCTGCTGGCGGTATCAATCTCGTCGTCCACAATCAAGACCGGGCAGCCAGCCACCGTGCCAATGACATTGAGCACTTCGGAGTGATCGTCGTTGCCGACGCGACGCTTCTCGATGATCGCGAGAGAGGCATCCACGAGCGTCGCGACATTACGCGCCCGTTTCGCACTGCCGAGGTCCGGTGCGAGAACGACGAGGTCCTTCAGCCGCTTCTCGCGGAAATAGTCACCGATCAGGAACGACGCGGTTAGTTCGTCCACCGGGATATTGAAGAAGCCCTGAATCTGCCCGGCATGAAGGTCGAGCGCGAGGACACGATTCGCCCCCGCGACCGAGATCATGTCCGCCAGCAGGCGCGCCGTGATCGGCACGCGCGGCTGATCCTTTTTGTCCGTACGGCCATAGCCGAAAAATGGCAGGACCGCCGTGATCCGCCCCGCCGATGCCCGCTTCAGGGCGTCAATCATAATCAGCAGTTCCATGATCGAGCGGTTGATCGGGCGGCACAGCGGCTGGACGACGAAGACATCGTTCTCGCGCACGCTTTCGAGGATGCGCACGAAGATATTCTCGTTCGAGAACTCGAAGACCTCGGCGCGGCCAAGCGGGATGCCGATTGAATCGCAGATTCGCTGCGCGAGCGCGGGGTTCGCGTTCCCCGTGAAGACGCGCAACTCGCCGTAGACACTGCCCATCGCGTATCATCCCTTCACCGTCATGGTAGCGTAGGCTTCAGCCTGCGTCCCGGTATCGCTCTCGCAGGCTCAAAAAGCCCGCGCCATTGGTTCAGGGACTACCG
>JBBSFO010000689.1:0-2999 GCA_038238655.1 Thermomicrobiales bacterium
CCCTTCATGGATCCGCTCAAGCGCGGCGAGCACCTGGTCGCCAGGGCCCACCGAGGTCAGACGCGCCAGCGGGACCATTGCCGCTTCGACGGCCGCCCCCTGCCAGTGATCCTGCGGCACGCGCATCACGTCGCCCAGCGTCACGATCCCGACGAAGCGACCCGCGACTTGCACCGCCGCGGTGCGTGTGTTGCGCGCGAGGAACGTCCCGTTCACGATCTGTGCGAGCGTCTCCCCGACTTGCACGGTGGCGAAGTCGCGCGTCATCACATGCTCCACGGTGACGCCCGTCAACTCCTGCTGGAGGGTGAGCTGCTGCACGCTGCCCTGCGCACTCGTCAGCACGAACCAGCCGATAAAGGCGAGGATGATGCCGTTGGCGATCACGCCGTTGAAGACGAGTATGATGCCGACGACGATGAAGCCGTAGGCGATCAGCGAGCCGATGCCCGCCGCCACCCGCGTGCCCCGCGAGTACGACTTGGTCCGCGCCCAGACGATCGCGCGCAGGACGCGCCCGCCGTCCATTGGGTAGCCCGGGATGAGGTTGAAGGCGGCGAGGGCGAGATTTACCAGGCCGAGATAGACCGCGATGCCGCCGAGCGGCACGCTGATCGGGTGGAGGGCGGCATACAGGCCGAGGAAGAGCGCACCGAGCAGGAGTGAAGTGAGGGGGCCGGCGATGGCGACCGCGAACTCCTGCGCGGGTTTCTCCGGCTCGCGCTCGATCTCCGCCAGCGCGCCGATCGGCAGGAGCGTGATCCGCCGCGTACGGATGCCGAAACGGGAAGCGACCAGGGCGTGGCCGAGCTCATGGACGACGATGGAGGCGAAGAAGAGGAGCGTCGTCGTCAGACCGGCGGCGAAGTAGGCCTGGGTCGTCCATCCCGGATATTGATCGGGATAGTACGACGCGGCGAACGACCAGAGGAAGAGGACGAAAACGATCAGCCATGTGGCGTTGATGGAGAGGGGGATGCCGCGGATCGTGCCGAGGCGGATGGAGCCGTTCATCGGTCGGGTATCCTTTCATCGAGAAACGGAGGCGGGCCGGGTCAGCCGGGATCGGCATTGGTATGCGCCCGATCAGTTATCCCGCACGCCGGGCGGCGAGGACGGGTGCGGCCTCAGACCCCGCCGCAGTTGTTCCCGCCCGCACGATGAGGATTGGGCACGGAGATTGATCGAGCACCTCTTCCGCCGTGCTCCCGAGCGCCCAACGCAATACGCCACCGCGCCCGTGGCTCGCCATGACCGCGATCCCCGCTGGCTGCTTCGCCAAGACTGCCGTGACCACCTCTGCGGCCCGAGTGGTCACGCTGCGCTCCCAGCGGGTGCCCACCTCCAACCCCGATGCACGCAGGCGGGTGGCGAGTGCGTCGAGATACTCCTCGACCGCGCGCTCCTCGTCGCGCTCCATCTCCTCGGTCACGGGATAGTAGTCGTAATATCCGTCGCCCCATCCGCCATAGGCGAGAGATGCGAGGCCCGGGATGATCCGCAGCAACGTCAACGGGATCGAGAGCGCAGTGGCGATCCGCGGCGCGATTGGCAGCGCCTCCTCCGCCAGTAACGAGCCGTCGAGCATCACGGTGACCGCCGCGATCGTCGCCGCGCCTTCTGTAGCTGCGTCGTCGCCCGGTCGCACCACCAGCGTCGGAATGATGGCGTGACGCAGGACATGTTGGGCGACGCTTCCCATGCGTATGCGCTCCAGCCCCGTCCGGCCATGGCTACTGATGACAATCAGTGAGCACTCCTCGTCCTCGCTCGCCGCGAGGATCTCGCTCGCGGGGTTGCCGTGGCGGACGACGGTCGTGACCGCGACGCCATCGGCGCGCATGGCGACCGCGACGGACTCCAGATAGGCACTGCTTTCGGTGACATGGCGTTCGTCATCTTCTTGCGCGGCGGTGCGCGGGAGACCGGCGTGCGCGGGGACGGGTTCGAGGATCGCGAGGAGGGTGATGCGCGCATCGGAGGCGCGGGCAAGGGTGCGGGCGTAGGGGACGGCGGTGGCCGCGAGGTGCGAGCCATCCAGCGGTACAAGAATATGGCGAAACATCGCGACCTCTTTCTCTGAGTAAACACATCCGGCACGAACAATGGACGATCGCTCATACCATCGTCCGGCGGTCTGGGCAGGGCGCGGCGTTGGGCAACCCACGTTAGCCCGCGACCGTGTATCCCTTGAGCGTTGGCTCACCCGCCGCGAGCGGGTTATCAACGGCGGCGTAGTTGCCCGGCTTGAGATCAAAGCGAACGACGCCCATCCCGGTCGGCTTCAACCCTTCCATCCCTCCGAACGCCTCGAACCAATCGGGCGTGCCGTTCGCTGCGGGGTCCGCCAGCGCTTTCTGCAGATCGTTAACTGTCTTACCTGTCCCCAGCCGTCCGACGAAAAACTCACGCACCGCATCCGCCTTGTTGGTCACGCGATACATACTCCTCCCGGACGGGAGCGTCGTCGGCCAGTCGGAACCGTTGCCCCCCAGGGTGAATGTGCCGTTTCCGGCCGGCAATGGTGTCGCGGGTGCCGTCGCGGCCGTGACCTGGAGCGGTAAGATCATCCCCTTCGCGGCATGCGTGACGCCGTCTGCGGTATTGACGAAGCATGCCAGCGCGTATTGGCCCGGTGCGAGATCGAGGATCACCTCGCTCGTTCCCTGTGGCCCGATCCGATTCGGCCCGCCTTCCAGCGTCCCCAAGAGATACGCACTCTCCTCATCCTTCGCGGCCGCCGTGCGGAACTGCTCGACGGTCGCACCCTCCTTCAGCCGGACGAATCCCACTTCGTGCATCTCTTTGCCAAAGTTCTTCAGCTGGATCGTGGTCAGGCCCGCCGGGATACTGCCATTGGTCTGGAAGCCGTATTCGACCGCCATGACGACGAGCGACTGGCCGATCGGCGCGGCGGGAGAAGAGACCGTGGTACTTGCGACGGATGCAGCAGCGGCAGTGGGGGCGAGGGGCGTCGTGGCCGCACGGGTCGTCGCAGG
>JBBSFO010000690.1:0-2998 GCA_038238655.1 Thermomicrobiales bacterium
CGGGCTGCCCGCCGCCACGTCCATTATCAGCAGGCCGAAAGCGATGCCACCGTCTAACGGCAGGCGGACGGGCCGCATCGTCACGCCGAGCGCGGGGCGTGCCGCCGTGCCGCGCAGGAAGTGCGCGACAGCATTGCTCGGTACGGCGAGGGCAAGGCCGCCCGCGATCATGCTGTTGATGCCAATCACCCGCCCCGCCGCGTCCGCCAGCGGGCCACCCGAGTTTCCCGGGGCGAGGCGGACATCTGCCTGCACCCAGCCGTGGCCGCGCGGCCCGTCCGCCGTCGCCGCCGCATGGACGACGCCCGTCGTCAGCGCGCCCGTCAGACCGAGCGGGTTGCCGACCGCAAGGACGAGTGATCCCACCCGGAGCGCATCGGAATCGCCGATGACCGCTGTGGGGAGATCGGTCGCGTCCACGTGGAGAGCGGCGAGGTCGCGCCGCTCGTCCCGCGCGGCGACGGTCGCCTCAAATGTGCGGCCATCCGCGAGGACGATGGTCGCCTGCGGGCCGCGCGCCACGTGCGCATTGGTAATAACGAGGCCGTCCGGTTGCCAGATAACGCCGGATCCTCCACCGGGGCCACGACCGCGCACCTGCACCGTCGCCCGGCGCAACAACTCGGCCATTTCCACAAAGGCATCCGTCAGGCCGGACGGCGTCTGCGCCAGTTCATCCGCGACCACTGCCATTGGCCTAGCCCTCCCGCTGTGGGCGTGCGCCCACCGTGATTGTCACATCCACCGGCGCACCGCCGCGCGCGATCTTTGCGGCGAGCGGCGTGCCGATCCGCTCCGGGCCAAGCAGCGCCTGCACGGCATCCGTGTCCGTCGCCGACGTGCCATCGAGCGTGATGAGAATATCGCCAATGAACAGCCCCGCCTTTTCCGCCGGGCCACCGCTCTCAATCGAGATGACGATGACGCCCGTATCGCTGGAAACACCGACCGCCTGCTTGAGCGTATCGGGCAGCCGGACGGGTTGCAAGCCGACACCAAGATACCCACGCGCGATATGTCCCGTGGAAAACAACTGGTCCACGACGCGATTGACCGTTGCGGCGGGGATCGTCAGCCCCATGTTGCGCGACAGGCCGGAGGTGTTGATGCCGACGATCTCGCCCGCCGCATTGACGAGCGGGCCACCCGAGAAGCCGGGATAGAGCGTGACGTCGGCACGGATGAACTGGTCCACCTGCCCGCCGCGCCAGGTGTTCCACGATCCGCCGAGCGCGCTAATGACGCCGAGACTCGTGCCGAGGCCACCCTCGCCGAACCGCCCGACCGCCAAAGCCATATGCCCGACCCGGAGCGCCCCCGCATCGCCGACCACCGCGACGGGCAGACTCGCGCCCGCAACTTTGAGAATGGCGATGTCCGTGCTTGGGTCGCGCCCGGCAAGCGTCGCGGCAACGCTCGCACCGTCCGGCAACGTCACTGTGATGTCATCGTCGCGTTCGATGGTGTGATCCGTCGCGACGATCACGCCCGGTCGCCACAGGACGCCACTCGCCGATTGCCGCTGACGGGCGTGGACGGCGACGGTGGACGCTCCGGCGCGCGCCACCGCGTCGGCGAGATTGTTGGAAAGATCGAGCAAAACGCTGCGTGTCTCCGAAGAAAGTGCTGCCATGGAAAACCCTCCTGTATCGCGGGGAACCCTCGTCCCCCGGTTGCGTCCAGTATCTGCTGCCTTGATACGGAGCGTATCAGCCGAATGGGGGACGGCATACCCGGAAAAATGGGGGGGCCGGGGGTGAGGTTAACCGGGACAGATAGCGTAATCGCGCAGAATCGGTATAATCCCGATACGATGTGTGTACGTTCACGTTTCCAGCGAAAGGGAGAGCGACGTGGCAATGGCAGTAATGACGAACCGGGGCCTGATGGAGTTGGAAACGACGATTGCCAACGGCTTCACCAAATTTCTCGAAGTCGGCAACGCCTTGTTGGAGATTCAAACGCGCAAGCTCTATCTGGACGACGACTACGTCACCTTCGAGCAGTATTGCGCGAAGCGGTGGAGCATCAGCCGCTCGCAAGCATACCGGATGATCCAGGCAGCGGAAGTCGTCGGCCACCTCGCTGAGGACGCCGCGTTACCGCTGCCGATCCACGAAGCGCAGACGCGCGCCCTCGCCAAATTGAAGGAGCCTGAGGCAATCCGTGCGGTCTGGGAAGAAGTGGTGGACGAGTACGGCGAAACCGTCTCCGCGCCGAAGGTGCGCGATGCCGCCGATTACTACGCGGCGATTCAGGAGAACCCGCAACGCGCCGCCTGGCCGCGCGACGAAGTAATCGCCGCCTACCGCGAGGCACAGAAGCGGGGAGAAACCGCGCCGTCTGCGCGGCCCGAAGAGGATGATGACGCATACATCATTGACGCTCCCGCACAGCAACCGCGTGCAGTACGGGCAGACGAGGAGGGTGAAGCAGCACCGATGCTTACGCTCCGCGATGTGCACAATCGCCTTTCCGCCGGGCGGCAACTACTCGCGCTCGATCCGACGGAATGGGCGACGCGCCTCGACGACGCGACCGCGACCGACATGCAAACCCTCGTCACCGATCTCCGGCAGTGGTGTGAAAAGATGGACGCAGCGCTCGGCTACGTCCTCCATGCGGGATAGCGAGCGAACAACGAGGCGAGCATTACCACCAGAATGCCGGAGATTCCCCGCCGCCTTCAGGTTGCTGCTCTCGTACCTGCGCCAGACATCGCCCGATTCTCGCGAGAAGTGTCGGGCGATCAGTCGGTCCACCCGCCGAAGCATCAGCAACGACACGGGCATGTGGCCGATCCCGGTGCGGGAAGACTCGTGGCCGCACTAGTGCGGTCGTCGGGGTTCCGAAGGCATTATGAGCATTTCCCTGCATACAATTCCCCCCTTGCAAGACAGCGCAATTTCGCATACTGAAATGCAAGGGCCATGCCATTGAAGCGCATAGACGGGTATAATTGTGCATTTATGAATATATTTCGAGGGGAATGCTTCGC
>JBBSFO010000691.1:0-2983 GCA_038238655.1 Thermomicrobiales bacterium
GCGCGCAAGATTGCGCTCATCACGGCGAGAGCAATGAGCCGCGTGCGGTTGGCGATGGCGCTGCCGAGGATCGCCACGGGCAACCCCCACGCGAGCGCCGCGACGACCGGCACAAGGGCAACGAGTTTGTTGGAATCGCTCACACGCGCGACAAACGCCGCGACGACGACTGCCGGGAGCAGCAGCGCGTCAGCGAAACCGCTTAGAGCGGCAATCGCCACGCCGAGCGGCAGGTTGCGGCGCAAATCACCGGCGCCGAGCGCGGTACGTGGTCGGAACCAGCCCCGAATGCCGACCCAGAAACCCTCACGCGGCTCACGTACGAGCGCTTGGGAAGGACTGAGGACTCCGGGTACGGGCACACTTTGGGCAGGATGAGAACTGAGGACTGACAAGGGCTGATTGGCATCGGGTGGAGATGCGTCGGCATGACCGTTCGGCGTGCTATCGGGCATGTCTGCCGTCATGGCGGGTGCATCGGGTGTCGCCGCCTCGCCCTCCAATGCCGGATAGACGGCGTTCGCGATAGGGGAGTCTTCGTGTCGTAGCGGCGTACGTGCGGACGGGAGCGTTCCGCCTGGTTGTCCCGCTGTCCCGGTCTCCGCAGGGCCGTCGTTCATGCGTTGCTCACGCTCCAGTACGCGCCGATGATGTGCATCCAGAATTCGGGGGTCGCGGTGCGGCGTTCAATGCGATCGCCCTCGAACCTCGCACGTTCCTACCGTGCCGCAGTATACGTGCCGCACCGAGGCCACGCAATCGGCTGCCGGAGTGCGGCGTTCGGAGATCATCGAACACCCCTACGCCGCACCAACCGTGACGGCGACGGTGACTTCGCGCCGGTTGCCCGCGCGGTCCGTGGCGGCAACGCCGATCGTATGCGGACCCGGGAGAAGCCGCCCGTCCCAGTACCCGAGGTAGGTATCCGGCGCGAGGTCGGGCCGGAGCATCAGATCGCCCTGCTCCTTGCCGTCCGCTAACAGGACGACGCGCGCCACGCCGGTTGGGCCACTGTCGTCTGTCACAGTCGCGCGCACGGTCAGCACTGGACGTGGCGCATTCCCGGTTGTCGGCGCGACAAGCGTCACGTCCGGCGGCGCGCTGTCGAAGCCGCTCGCCGCCCAGAGCAAATCTGCCGCGAGCCGGTGGCCCGCGTTGGAAAGATGTACGTCGTCGAAACGACCGAGGGTGAGGGACTGTTCCTTGCCGCGCACGCGGTCTGCCAGTTCAACGACCGTCACATCATGCGTTGCCATCGCACCCGTGCGGATCGCGCCATTGAACTGCTCGATCCACCACGCGTCGCTCCGCACGGCGGTCGGGTCACCGCCGAACGGATCGTAGATCGTCGGGATGAGCACGGCGCGCGTCTGACCGCCTTCGATGAGCCGCGTCACGATCGTCGTGAGATTTGTGCGGAAGGTCGCCAGTGCGGCCTCACGAGCGGGTGTGTCCTTGCCCGCCAGCCGCTGGAGATCGTTGCCGCCGATGCTGAGGAGCACGACCGCCTGCTGCCCCTGCGGGAGCCGCCCGAGTTCGTCGAGCGCGCGGAGGATTTGCAGTCGTGTCGGCGTTGGGGTCGGTTCACCGGCGGCGGGCGCGGCGGGCGGCAGCGGTGCGAGCAGGGTCGCACTCGTTTCACCGGGGACGGCGACATTGACAGCGCGCAGGCCCTGCCCATACCGCCCACGCATCAGCCCCGCCACCAGCGCGAATTCACCTCGCTCATCCGGCAGGCTTGCCCCAATCCCCACCATCAACGAATCGCCGACGCCGAGGAGAAGGGCGGGGGCCTCGCTCGCCCCACGTACTGAGTACTGAGTACTGAGTACTGAGTGAAGCGTCCCGACGAGTGTGAGCAAGGCGAGGCTGAAGGAAAAGAGCGCGAAGCGTCGCCGCTCCCTTTTGTCATATCGTTGCGATTCGTTACCATCCATGATCGTGTTCCTCGTACTCAGCACTCAGTACTCAGCACTTCGTCCTCGCGTCGCGATGGCGCGGCGGAGGAGTTCGCGAGATTCGTCGTGCGCGAGTTTGGCGGCGGCATCAGCGGGTAAGAAAAGGAAGGTATCTTTGCCGAGGTGCGTCGCGAAATCGTCCGTCTCGGCGGTCGCTTCCATCAGGAACCAGGTAACATGGCGCATCTTTCCTTTATAGGGGAAGAGGTGCGTGCCGAGCGGCGCGATGACGCGGGCATCGAGGCCCGTCTCCTCCGTTGCCTCGCGGATCGCCGTTTCTTCCCGCGACTCATTATCCTCGACATGCCCCTTCGGGAAGACGAATGCGCCATCGCTCGCCCGCCGCAACACGAGGTGATCCTTATGGAAAATGACGCCGCCTGCTTGCAGCGCCGGCGGCGTGGCGAGGATGCCGAGCATCGGCGCAGGGTCGCGCGCCATCGTGGCGCGCAGTTTGTCGTAGGTGTCGGGCAACAGTTCCGGCATCACCGTCGTCTTCGCGATGATTGGCATGAAGTTCGCGTCCCCCTGCCAGCGGGGCACGATGTGCCAGTGCAGATGCTCCGCAACGCCCGCGCCCGCCACCGCGCCGAGATTGAGGCCGAGATTGAGGCCATCGCAGCGGAGCGTCGTTTGCAGGATGCGCGTCAGCCAAGGAAGGAGAAGACCGATTTCCGTCATCTCGCCGTCGTCGAGCGCATCGAGCGATGCGACCTGCCGATAGGGGACGATCATGCAGTGGCCGGTGTTGTAGGGGTAGAGATTCATCACGACAAAGGCGCGCGCGCCGCGATGCAGGACGAAGTTTTCCGCGTCATGCGCTGCGTCGGCGGCAATCGCGCTGAAGATGCTCATTCCGGGTGGCGTCGGGCGGCGCTCCCCACCGACGTACTTCATGCGCCACGGCGTCCAGAGCCGTTGCTGCTCGTCCCCGCCCGTCTCACTCATGCCGCCACATGTCGCTTCTCCGTCTCAAGCCGCGCCCATTTCCCACGGGAGTATAGCATGCAGGCGACGGGCGGAAC
>JBBSFO010000692.1:0-2976 GCA_038238655.1 Thermomicrobiales bacterium
ATCTCTTCCACTGTGAGCATTCCTTCCTCCCGCTTTCACTCGCTGCTCGCGCGGCAAGGGTAGCGGGTTGGTGCTCCGGTGGGCTCAGATTTCGCTCGCGTTTCCCGTCAAAGTGGGCTCATTTCTCAGTCGCGTATACATTCAGGCCAGGATCCCAACTCGAATTTGTCGTCATTGTCTCCCTCCAATTTCTGCGACTTCTCGAACTTTCCAACTTCTTTTATAACACGCCTCGCCAGAAGGGCAAGTCCCCGAAGACCGACAGGGATACTGAGAGCGGATTGAGATGCGACAGGCCTCGTGTTTCTGCGTTCAGGTAAACGAGTATTGACGGCAGAATAGCGCGCCCGTCGATTGCGGGCAGCACAGGATATCCCGGATGCAGAGGTCTACGCGGGCAAGAGTATCCTCATCGGGGATTGTTGACCGGGTTCGTGATCGGTGCGACGAACACCACACCACAACCGTTCGCGCGAAGGTACGCGTAGCACTCCCGGTCCACCGCCACTTCATCGCCCGGTGTGTCCTCGTAGCCGCCCGCATCGAGCGGTGGGTGATCAGCGACCGGAGTTATCATGTCGCACAAGAAAATAGAGCGTGGAAATTCTCACCGCAATGTATTAGAATGATGCGTATATATGCGTTTGCAACAACTTGGTGGGGCTGGTACTCTCATCTTCGATTTCGTCGCGGGTTTCCTTGCGACGGCATGCAGCATCGGCGTGTTCGGTGCACTCTTCTGGCGCCAACAGATGACCCCTGCGGGGGAGCCAGCTGCGTTAATCCTCCTCGCGCTCTTCGGTGAAGTCGTCCTCCTGCCCGTCCTCCTCCCGATCTATCTGAGCGCCGGGCACTACCGTCGCGTGATGCAAACCGACACGGCATCCCTATGGGGGTCGGTGGGGGCGGCGAGCGTGATCTCACTCGCGAGCAATGCGACGCTCGCCGCTGCCTCCACCTACCTCGCCCACGCCTTCTCCCCGCCGTTGTCGGCCGCGATCGCCGACCCCGCACGCATCGATTGGCTCTTCTATTTCATGGGGATCGCGCGCCATGCCGTGAACGAGACGTCGCTCGTCGCGCACGCCCTCTTCTCCCTCGCAGTTGTCGTGACGACCACGGCGAATGTCGCCTTCTGGCTCGGGATTCGACACCGCAGGCGAATGCGAACCTGATTCTCCCCCGCTCGGTGCTATCGCTGCACCGTCCCTTGGCGGAGCCCATGCGGTGCTTTGTTGAGATGCCGACCCTGATCGTAGACATCGAAGCTGACTGCGATCGGCCCATTTGGTGGATCGACGGCGGGCACCAGCCAGTCGCACTCGTACGTATCGGCGGTCCCGGCACTCGGCGAGAAGCTGGTGCAGGCGAGGCTCCAGCCCCCGGATGGCCAGTACGCGGTGAAGTTGACGTAGCCAACGGACTGGTCCGCCGGATTACTGCTGTATGCTCGCGCGGAGAAGTGCAGCACATCGCCTTGGACCACAAATCCATGTCCGGGGCTGACCCACAGGCCGCCGACCGCACCAGCGGGGATCGGCGTCGCAGCGCTACGGCCGGGCATCCGGACGGCTGACGCGACACCCCAGATGCCGAAGACGAGGAGGATGGCAGCGAGCGGCAGCCAGAAGGGGATTCGGCCATGGCGGTCGCTCGGCAGCCGAGGCGGACCATCCCCTCCAGTACCGATGGATCGTTCGTCTTCGGTACTCGCCGCGTCCTCTATCGTGTCCTTCGGGGGATCGACCGCACCCCCCGCGATCATGTGCTGGGTCGCGTGGCAGAGTTTACTCAGTTCGAAGCGACGCGCCGCCGGCGCGAGCGTGTCGATGCCGAGCCGCTGATAGACATTGCTCATGTGCCACTGGACGCTCCGCTCCGTGATGTACAGAGTGTCGCCGATCTCGGCATAGGATTTGCCGCAGCACACGAGGGCGAGGATCTCGATCTGGCGCGTTGTGAGGGTCCGCAGCTTCGCTGCCCGGTCGACCGATTCTTCCATGGGCACCCCTGTAGTCGCCTGCAGCTGTCGGTGAAAGCGCCGGATACTGGTGCTAACGCCAGTTCCCTGCGCGCCTCGCGCGGGCTATCGTGTGACCGATACCGGTGCGTCGAAGCGGATTATACGTGCGGGCCCGCGACCCTGCCACACCCCCGTGCCTGCGCCGTCACATCGCCACCTAAGAAGCGTTAATGGGTGTATTGACCCCAAAATAACTTCACTCGGCGTATCACGACCGGTTAGGAAGGGAGGGAGCCATCGCAATCCGAGGACTGACGAGGATGTCCACGATTCCGTGGTGATGTGGTGATGTCGATTTGTGTGTAGAGGGGTGGTTTCAATGATGAAGGTTCGATCTTTGCTGGTGACCGTTCCCCGCGTGTGTTCACACCAGTTTCGGTGCGTGGTGGTCGCGGCCGCCATCGCCTCGTTGCTGTTCACGTTCACCTCCTTCGCGGCTCCCGCGCAGGCGAACGCCTCCCTCGCCCCGTGCGGCTACGGGTATGTGTACCGAATTCCTTGGGGGGCATTCGGGGCGGGTCATGTCGGCTATGGCATCAGCTACGGCAACTCGTACTACGTCGGCAGCACGGACGGCGCGCTCAAGAACGACCGGGAGGCGGTCTTCTACTCGGGGATGAACAGCCGATCGGACGCCGCGATGAATGACATCATGCGCAAGCGAGGCTACTCGGACTACAAGCGCGTCGCGGTCTACAGCTGCAATTTCAACGAGGCGCTCAACCGGGTGAAGAAGACGACCGCGTACAACTACAGCGTACTGTTCCAGAATTGCGCGGACGCGACCAAATATGTCCTGGAGGGGTTCGGAGCGAAAAACCTACCGAACAAATATATCAATCCGAGCGACTTCTTGCCGCGCGTCTGGTTCGACTTGATCAACGGCGAGTATCACAAGTTGTAGGCCGCACGGCGCGAATGGGGTACGATGAGTCATCCTGAGGGTTCGGGGC
>JBBSFO010000693.1:0-2971 GCA_038238655.1 Thermomicrobiales bacterium
GAGATGGCTGGGGCGCAGGGATTCGAACCCCACCTACCTGATTCAGAGTCAGGCGTTCTACCGCTAAACTACGCCCCAACAGCGCGACGAAAGTATCCCATGTTTGGCCGCTTTCGTCAACTGTGGCGGGCGTAATGGCGTTATTGTTACGGCGCTCCGGGGTGTGATCGGGCTTCTTTCCCGTGGTGGCAAGGTTCCAGCCTTTTCTTGGGCCGGAAGCCCGCCAGCACCACGCGATGCCGCGCTTGCTACGGGAGTTCGATGGTACCGTCAACGGCGCGGGCGTGCGCCATGTCGCGCAGGGCGGGGATGGCGGCCAGGGCATCGTCCGCACCGGTGATGAAGACTTGGCTGGCGTCGCCCGCCGCCGTTACTCGCTCGATTACATACGCGCGGTGTACCGGATCGAGTTCGGAAAGGATGTCATCGAGCAGCGCGATGGGCGGGTCGCCGCTTTCTTCGGTCATCACGGCGACTTCGCCGAGTTTCAAGGCGAGGACGGCGAGGCGTTGCTGGCCGCGCGAGCCGTAGGCGGCAATCGGCATGCCGCTGTGGAGAATCGTGATGTCGTCGCGATGCGGGCCGACGACGGAGACGGCGCGGCGATGCTCCTCCGCGCGACGCTCCTGCAATGCCTGAACGAAATCCCGCGCGGCGATGCTTTCCGCCTCTGCCAGCGATGCGGGCGTCTGCTGCATCGGCATACTGGGGGCGTAGGCGACGGTCAACGGACGGTCGCCTTCGGTGAGCACGACAAAGGCCGCCTCGGCGTGCGCGGACAGGCGGCTGACCGTCGTCTGGCGGCGGGCGAAGATGTACGCGCCGCTGCCGATCAGCGCTTCGTCCCAGTACGTCAACTCCGCATGGACGTCGGGATCGCTCGCCCGCCTGCCTTCGCTCGCGAACCGTTTCAATAGCGCGTTGCGTTGCGCAAGCGTCGCCGCGTACGACGAGAGCGCGCGGATGTAGCGCCGATCCACCTGCGAGAGCATCACATCGAGGTAGCGTCGCCGGATGCTCGGCGAACCGGAGATCAGTTCGAGATCGGTCGGCGCGAAGACGACCGCACGGAGATTGCCGACCGCGTCCACGGCACGCCGCGCGATGCCGTTGACCTTCACCTGCTTGCGCGTCATCGGTGCGGCCTCGGCGGTCGCCCGTTCGACTTGCAAGGCGATATCGAGGGACACCGGGCCGCTCGCGCTCGCGACTTCGCCATGAACGCGCGTGTACGGCGCGGAGGCCAGGTCCGTGCCGCTGTCCCAGCGAATCATTTCGCGGTCGAGACTGGCGCGCGGCGAGCGGGTTGTCGAAAGAAAGGCGACTGCTTCCAGAATTGTGGACTTGCCGCTGCCATTCGCACCGGTAATGACGAGACCTCGCGCCGGAATGTCCAGCGCGAGGTGGCGGTAGCAGCGGAACTCTTCGAGCAAAAGCGCGGTCAGGTGCATAGCAGTGATGAGCAATGAGCAACGAGCAATGAGCGATGAGGGACACACTCCCAACGCATTGCTTATTGCTCCCTATTGCGCGAGGTGCATCGGCATGATGACGTAGACTGCATCGTTGGTGCCGACGGGCCGCAGGACGCCTGCGTTGTTCGGTCCCTGCATCTCCAATGCCATCTGCTGCGACTTGGTCGCGTTGAGGACATCGGAAAGGTAGCGCACATTGAAAGCGATCACCCCGGCGGGGCCTTCGACACTGGCGTCCACGTCGCTGAGGTTGTCGCCCACTTCGGCGGCGTTGGCGCTCACTTGCAGCGTGCCGGTACTGTACTCTTCCTCGCCCTTCAGGACAGAGAGCTTGACGACATCGTTGTTTTCCCGGGCGAAGATGTTCGCGCGGCGGATCGCGCCGAGGAACCCTTCGCGGCTGGCGACGGCGCGCGTGTTGTACGATTTCGGTACGAGCTGGCGCACTTCCGGGAACGTGCCATCAATCAGGCGCGAAACGAACTCGACGCTCCCAGACCGGCACATCAGTTGGTTGCGGTTCGGTGTGACGGTCATCTCGACCGGCTCGTCGCTGTCACCGAGGACGCGCGCCAGTTCGGTCATCGCCCGCGCGGGCACGATCACCGAGACCGGCTCCGTCACCGGCGCGGTCAGTTCTCCATCGCGGACGCCGAGGCGGAAGCCATCGGTCGCGGCAATCGAGATCGTCTGCCCCTCGACCTTGACATGGAGGCCGGCGAGGACGGGGCGGCTGTCATCGGTCGCCGCCGCGAAGGAAATCTGCGCGATCATATCTTTTAATTGCGGCCCGTCAATCGTGATCGTCGGGCCGTTGCCGTCGCCGATCGAGGGGATCGCCGGGAAGTCTTCCGCGTCAATGCCCCGAATCGTCGAGCGGTTGCGCCCGCAATTGAGCGTCAATGCGAGGCGGTGATCCACGGACAGTGTCACCGTCTCCGGCGGCAGCGTGTTCACCCACTCGGTGAGCGATTTCGCTGGAATCGTCACTGCGCCTTCCTGCGTGACGGTGCAGGAAATCCATGCGGTGATCGCCAGTTCCAGGTTCGTTGCGGCGAGCTTCAACTTGCCGTTGTCTGTCGAAAGCAGGATATTGTTCAGCACCGGTAGCGTCGTCTTCGACGCGACCGCGCGCATCACCTGCCCAAGCGCGCGGTGCAGATTCTCCTGCGAGACAGAAATCTTCATGCCCCCACTGGCGGGAACGTCCTGTACGACCGTCGCCACTGCGACCTCCGTTGCCTCGAACAAGTCCACCATCTCCACTGCCCCCCACACGACGCGAATATCCTCGTCCGTATTGTACGTACACTGTACACGAGAACCCACAGGCGCGCAAGGGGGGAACGCAGATGAAATGATACAATCCGCCCGGTGAACGGTCAAAGTGGGCGGGAAAATTCCGATTCGACTGTGCCGCCACCCCACTCTCTTGGTAGTGGTTGAATGTCAGAAAGGGTTGCAGATGGCGGCGGGCACGGAGCATCACGGCGCAC
>JBBSFO010000694.1:0-2971 GCA_038238655.1 Thermomicrobiales bacterium
CAAAACATCGCACCACATCACCCGGGATTGATCGGCGTGCGGGTCGGCAATTTCAAGCGGATGCGCTAAAACTGGTGGTGGGGGGCTTCAGCCTGCCACAGAAACAAGCGGCAGGCTGACGCCCACCACCACCTGGAAAGCGGTCAGTACGCGCGCAGATAATGTGCCCAGTAGCCCCGATACTGGTCGTAGCGTTCGGCGAGTGCATTGAGGCCACCGGGCGTCGCGGCGGCATGGCCATAGACTTTCGCCGCCGCGCGCAGCAATGCCTCCTCGCCCGCGTGCCGCTCCATCCGGCCTAATGCGCGGGTCAGCACGAAGGTGGCGGACCAATCGCCGATCCCAGGAATACGGAGCAGCCATGCCCGTACGTCATCGTACGGCGCAGTGCGGAGCCAGGTTTCATCTACATCATCAAAGGCCCGCGCGGCGGCATGGAGATACGGCGCTTTACGCAAGTTCGGCAGGATCGCGAGCAGATCGTCCGGGCTAACGGTCGCCAACCGCTCGGCGGATGGAAAGGCGCGATACGTCCGCCCGCCGACGATGAGATGGCTGCCGTACCGCTCGATCAGCGCATCCCACGTTTTGCGCGCCGCCGCCATCGGCGTCCGTTGCGAGAGGATCGCCCACGCCGCATTATCGAACGGCGTGAGAAATTTCGCCTGATGGTAGCCGTAGAGATGTTCGATCACTGGCGCGAATGCCGCGTCCTTTTGCCCAACCTTGTAGAATGGCACGAGATCATCCGCGATGCTGAGGAAAAACGCGATCCGATCCTGCGCTGCCTCTCGCACCGCACCGGTGATCGGTCGCTCCGCGTCGAGTGTGGCCTTCAATAACGGCGCATCAATCGCCCCATGACTTTCGACGCGAAAGACGACCGTCTCGCCCCCAACGATCACCGCCCGCGTCAATACTCCGTCCGCAATCTCAGTATCCCCGCGCATGAGCGGAAACCCATCCAGAAACGCCAGCGATTGCCCGAAATCAAACGGCGCCCTCGGCCTCAGTTCAATACCGATCTCTTGCATCCGTATTTCCTTTCTCCTTAAATGCTCGGCACCCTCGCCATCGCGATGGCGAGGGTGCCGAGGAAAGGTAATCGCATCTCATTCGTGCCGCTATACATTCGTCGTTCAGCGGTTTAATTGACCGATGCGTGAGGAATACCCTTCAACACATCGAGATAATGCGGGTTGTACATGATGCCCAGGATGTTCCCGAAAGGATCGACCACGGCAGCAGTGATAAACCCCGCGCCGCGATCTGTGGGTGCCTGATACGCTGTCGCGCCCAGAGACAGCAGCTTCTCGAGCGTCGCGGTCACATCGTCAACGTGCCAGTAGATGACCGCACCGGCCGGGCCGGTCACCGAACCGTTGGACGCGTAGCGACGATCAATCAGGCCCAGCTCATGCTGGTAATCACCAAGTCGAAACTCCACGTACTGTGGCACGACAGCCTCACCCTCGGGGCGCTTGAAGTACGGCTCACTCCCGAGCAATTCGCTGTACCATTGCGTCGCGGCCACCACGTCGTCTGCGTAGTAACTGATCGTGGCCAATCCTCTCAACATCGCGTTTCCTCCTCAGGCGCCCGGGATTGCGCCATTGACCTTCACTGGACACACTGACATTTCTCGCCAGTCCGTCCCATCATCACGCCGATGGCGGGGCCACAGGGCGCGGATCGAAGTACACGAAGAGCTGCGCGATCCGGCCATCCCGCACCTTGATCCACTGCGCGACTGGCAGGCTGACAGGCGGCTCCGCGAGGACGAGGTCGTAGATTTGGCACACATCCTCGCCCTCGGCGAACACCACGGTGCGCTCCATGCCCGTCATCGTCGCCGTCATGCGCTGCAGACCGCTGATGTACTCCTCGGCGGTGTTCGTCGCCCCGAGCGGCCCCCGGAAGACAACGTCGTCGTGGATGAGCGTACGCATGGTGGCGAAGTCTTTTTCCTTCTGCGCGGCGAAATACCGATCAACGACCTCTCGAACAGTGCTTGTGGTCATAGTCTCCCCTTGATCTTCCCTGCGTGGGCGAGCACACGGCTCGCCCGCAAGAACGATGCTTATTGCGTCGGCTGCATCATCGTCAGTGGTACGCCGTCCGGCGCGGGCACCGTGAAGATCTTGCCGAATGGCGGGGACTGGATCGGCCCCGCGTCCACGCCACGACCGAGCAGGGCTGCGCGCAGATTTTCGAGTTCCTGCGTGTAGAAGTAGAGTTCGATTTCGCCGACCTGGGACGATTCCGGCGCGGTGGCGATGCTGAAGGGGATACCGCCCTCGGCCGGCGTGAACATGCGGAACGACGGATTACTCTGCCACTCGGGGTCGGGCACGAAGCCGAGTTGCTCGGTGCAGTAACGATACGCGGCGTCAATGTCGGCGACGTGGAGCAGAGCGAAGGAAAGGGTCGGTGCGGTGTTCATGCGAAACCCTCCTGATGGAATCCCGGCGGCAACCCCGGTAGTTGCTGCCTTCCTTCACACCATACCGCCCCGTCGTGACACCGTTATGTCAGTAGTGAAAGGGAAGTAGAATGATGATCCAATAGAGCAGATGCTTCCGTTGCAATCAGCGCGCGCAACGACTCCGGTTCGAGTACTTGCACATGACTTCCCCAGCCGAGCAGCCACTGCAGCACGTCCGTTTCACGCCGCACGGCCAGCGTGACGAGCAACCCGTCCGCCATTTCCTCTTCCGCGACGGCGTAATACGAGCGCGACTCGCGCACCCAACGCGCAATTTCGGCATCGAACAGGGCACGAACGACCATCGTCCGGTCGTCCTGCGGCGGGCGGCGGTGCAGTGTGGCGGGCGCGGCGGGCGCGAAGATCCGGTCGAGCAGGGCCAGGTCTTCGATGCGGTCGAGGCGGAAGGTGCGTTGATCGCGCCGCGTGTAGTCATAGCCCGAGACATGCCAGACACCGGCAATGTGCGTGAGGCCGTGCGGGTCC
>JBBSFO010000695.1:0-2966 GCA_038238655.1 Thermomicrobiales bacterium
AGTATTGTGCGTCTTATCCTGCTCTTCTTTCCTCTCTGTGACCTCTGCGTTCTCTGCGCCTCTGCGGTTCTCTCCGGTTTCGATTAATCCCCGTCGGCAGGGACGAGAGCAGGTTCGATCGCCTTGCGCCGCTTCGGCGTCGGGTTCTCAAGCACGATGGGTTCCGCACCCGTGAGATCAGTGACAAGACCGTTTTCGTCTGCACCGGCCGGAACGCGGGCGAAGGAGGCAACGCGGTCTCCGTCATCCATTCGCATGATGATGACGCCCTGGGTCGCGCGCCCGATGACGCGGAGATCGGCCACCTTTGTACGCATCACGATGCCCTTGCCGGAGATGAAGATTAGTTCGTCAGTCGTCTCGACAATCCCTGCCGCGACGATGTCACCGGTCTTGGGCGTCACATTCATGGCCTTCACGCCGAGGCCCGCACGCTTTTGCACGGGGAAGTCCGACGCGCGCGTCCGCTTGCCCATGCCATTCTGGGCGATAACGAAGAGGCAAAGCTCTTTCGCGCGCTCTTCGGGAATCGCGTCTGCGGAAACGAGCGTGTCGTTGTCCCGAAGGGAGATCGCATGGACGCCCGCCGCCGTGCGACCCATCGGCCGCGCGTCCGACTCATTGAACCGGATTGCCGATCCGCGCCGCGTCGTTAGGATCATCTGATCGTTGCCCGTCGTGACGCGCACCCAACGTAGTTCATCGCCCTCGTCGAGACCGAGCGCGATCAACCCGGAGGAGCGCACCGATGCAAACGCCTTCAGTTCCGTCCGCTTGATCCGACCGTTTTTCGTTACCATCGTCAGAAACGAGGTATCGCGGTAGTCCCGGACGGCAAGGAGCGTCGTCACCGTTTCGTCCTGCTGAATGTTGATCAGTTGGATGATCGGCGTGCCCTTGGCGGTGCGCGATGCGTCCGGCAGTTCATGAACTTTGACTTGAAATGTCTTGCCCCGATCGGTGAAGAACAGGAGCGAGTCCATTGTACTGCAATGCAGGATGTGCTCGACCTTGTCTTCTTCCTTCGGCTTGACGCCCGTAATGCCGCGCCCGCCGCGATGCTGCGTGCGGTAGGTGTCGCCGGGGATGCGCTTGATGTAGCCGGTCTTGGTCAGCGTGACGACGACGTCTACATCCGGGATCAGGTCTTCCTCACTGAGATCGCCGGACGCCTCGGCGCGGATTTCGGTGCGCCGCTCGTCGCCGTACCGCTCCTTGATGTCCAGAAGATCGGTCTTGATGATCCCCAGCACGCGCTCGGGGCGGGCGAGGATGTCCTGGAAGTCGCGGATTGCCTTGAGGACCTCCCGGTATTCCTCCTCGATCTTCTTCCGTTCGAGGGCGGCGAGGCGGGCGAGACGTAAGTCGAGGATCGCTTGCGCCTGCACCTCGGTCAGTTTGAAGGCGGTGCGCAGATTCTTGCGCGCCGTCTCGGTCGTCTGCGATTTGCGGATCGTTGCGATCACTTCGTCCAGATGATCGAGCGCAATCTTCAATCCTTCGAGGATGTGCGCGCGCTCCTGTGCTTTTCGCAGGTCGTACTCAGTGCGACGGCGAATGACGACCTGCCGGTGTGCGATGAATTCCTGCAGCGCGCGCTTCAAGGTCAGCGTATGAGGCTGCGTGCCATTCTCCACGAGGGCGATCATGTTGACGCCAAAGGTCGTTTGCAAGGCGGTGTGCTTGAAAAGGTTGTTGAGCACCTTCATTGGTTGGGCGTCGCGCTTCAGTTCGATGACCATTCGCATGCCGGAGCGGTCGGACTCATCGCGCAGGTCGCTGATACCGTCAATCTTACCGTCCTTGACGAGATGAGCGATCTTCTCGATCAAGGTCGCCTTGTTCACGGCGTAGGGTAGTTCGGTGACGATGATCTGGTAGCGGTTGGCGCGCCCTTCCTCAATGTATGCCTTGGCGCGGACGACGACGCGACCGTTGCCCGTCGAGTACGCCTGCTTGATCCCTTCGCGACCGAGGATGATACCGCCAGTTGGGAAGTCCGGACCCGGCAACCGCTCAATCAGGTCGGTGAGCGCGCAGTCCGGGTTGTCAATCAGGTAGATCATCACATCACAAAGTTCGTTCAAGTTGTGCGGTGGGATATTCGTCGCCATGCCGACGGCGATGCCCGTCGAGCCGTTGAGCAGGAGGTTCGGCAGGCGGGCAGGCAGAACCTTCTTCGGTTCCTTCATTTCGCCGTCGTAGTTGTCCTCGAAGTCAACGGTGTCCTTGCCGATGTCGCGCAGCAGTTCTTCGGCGATGCGTGCGAGTTTCGCCTCGGTGTATCGCATCGCGGCGGGCGGATCGCCGTCTACCGAGCCGAAGTTCCCCTGCCCGTCAATGAGTGGGTAGCGCATCGAAAAGTCTTGCGCCATGCGGGCCAACGCGTCGTAGATCGCGGTGTCGCTGTGTGGGTGGAAGTTCTTCATCACTTCGCCGACGACACCGGCGCACTTGCGGTGCCGCGTATTCGGCAGCAACCCCATTTGATGCATCGCGAAGAGGATGCGCCGCTGCACCGGCTTCAACCCATCCCGCGCATCGGGAAGCGCGCGGGAGACGATGACGCTCATCGCGTAATCGCGATACGAGTTGCGCATCTCCGTGTCAAGATTTACGAAGCGGACAAGACCCCGCTCGTTGCTGTCAACCATTCATTTCCTCCGGTCGAATCAGGACTGTGGATTGAGGCCTGAGCGTTCGATCCTCATGAAATCCTTGTCCAGAATCCCACGTCCGTACTGATAGCAGTATACCTTAATATGCAGATGGAGGGAAGGTGCGAACGTACGCACCTAAATGGCATGTCAACCGAACATGCGTTCGAGGGTCTTTCGCCGGGGATTTCTAGAGCCTGTTATGAACTATGCCTTACAGTATTCAACGGGTTGATTGCGTCGCAAACGAGCCGGGTTTCCACGTATTTCCACCCGTTTGCAGTGCATCAATCGCCCATTGGAAGCCTC
>JBBSFO010000696.1:0-2959 GCA_038238655.1 Thermomicrobiales bacterium
AGTCGCAATGCCTCGCGTGGACTTCTTCTGGAAACAGTGTAACACGTAGACTGCATGTCGGAATCGCACGGTATAGACTGCCCGATACGTATCACCCGACCAATCTTCAATCACTTCCAGTACCCCTGCACTCTTGAAACCTCTACGTGGTTCGCGTGTGGATGCGTCTCACCATCTTGCGCATCTAGAAGTGCGAGGCCAATTCGCCAACGAACTGGCTTGGGGAATGTGCGCAGATCATCACGAGCCGTGCCAATGAATTTGAGCGGACGACGATCTGTTTCCATTTCATTTTCGTTCCTGCTACCCGTCGTAGCGACCGAAGATGAGACTGGCGTTCATGCCACCGAAACCGAAAGAGTTGGAAAGGATCGTCCGATAGTCGCCCTCGCGCGGGCCTTCAGGGACGTAGTCGAGGTCGCAGCCGGGGCCGGGCGTTTCGAGATTCGTCGTGCCGGGGATGCGGCGATGAGTGAGGGCGAGGGCGCAAAGCGCCGCCTCGATCGCCCCGGATGCGCCGAGGGAGTGCGCGGTCAGCCCCTTTGTCCCGGAAACGGGGATGCGGTACGCATGGTCGCCGAAGACATCGCGAATAGATTTCGTCTCCGTCGCATCGTTGAGAGGGGTGCTGCTCGCGTGGGCGTTGATGTAGTCAATCTGCTCCGGCGCGAGATCGGCGATAGCAAGGGCCTGCCGCATCGCGCGGGCGGTATGGATGCCCTCGGGATGGGGTGCGGTCATGTGGTGGGCATCGTTGGTCGTCGCGTAGCCGAGCACCTCGCCGTAAATAGTTGCGCCGCGCGCTACGGCGTGCGCTTCCGTCTCCAGAATGAGCACCGCCGCGCCCTCGCCCATCACGAAGCCGTCGCGCTCGGCGTCGAATGGACGCGAGGCATGGGGCGGATCGTCGTTGCGCGTGGACATCGCCTTGATGATTGAGAAGGAGCCGAAGGTGAGGGGATAAAGCGGCGCTTCCGAGCCGCCGGCGAAGACAACATCCACATATCCATCCTGCAGCAGGCGCCACGCCTCGCCAATCGCGATCGCGCCGGAAGCGCAGCCGTTCGCGTTGGAAACGGTCGGGCCGGTGACGCCGAGTTCGATCGCGACATTCGATGACGATGCGCCGCCGAAGACGGAAAGCGCGAGTGCGGGATTGACGGCGCGGATGCCGTCGTGGACGTATCGCTCGTGCTGCGTTTCCGCATAGCCGATACCGCCAAGCGCGCTACCGATATAGATTGCCGTTCGCTCGCACATGTGCGGATCGAGCGTCAGATGCGCGTCTTCCACGGCGAGCAGGCTGGCGGCGAGCGAGAACTGCGCGAAACGGTCCGATCGGCTCACGAGCCGCTTATCCATGTAGGTGAGCGGGTCGAAATCATCAATTTGCCCGGCAACGCGCGAGCGGAAGGGGGAGGCATCAAAGCGTGTCAGACATCGCACGGCGCTTTCGTTGCGCATCGCTCCCTCCCAGAGCGCCGCCTGGCCCGTACCGATCGTCGTCACGGCCCCGATGCCGGTGATAAGAACGCGCGTCCGGTTAACCACGAGATATACCCACCCCCCGACCCCCTCCCGACACGGGAAGGGGAGTTGGCACCACCATCATCTCATCTTGCTCCCTCTCTCCTTTCGCGGACGAAAGAAGAGGGGGCTGGGGGGTGAGGTTCCCCGCCTCCACCAGCACCTTGATGCAGTTAAGCGTCCGACGGGCGATGGCGTCTACAAAGAACCGGCCGACGATTCGATGCGCGACGAATGCGCCGATCAGCGGCCATTTCAGGGTAAAATCGTGTGTGATCGTGACGCGTGTGGCGTCGCCTTCGCGTTTCAGCAGCCAGTACACATCCATCCCCTTGGTGAAGCCGCCGATATGCACGAAGTGGAGTAGGCCGGTTGCGGCATTGCTGTCCAGGGTCGTCCGCCAGCCAACGGCAATTTTGCCAAATGGGAGCAGCCGCCAGGCTTTCATCGTCGCGATCTTGTGCGTCGTACCGTCCGGTCGTACCGTCCGCTCCGTCAGGAGTACCGAACGATAATGCGGCAAGACGAGGGGCCAATCCTCGATTGCTGCGCCGTGCGCGAAGATCTGTTCTCGTGGCCCCTGCATGACGACGCTCGTTTCCGTGTACATCAGCGCTCCTTCACAGCAACGAGCAACGAGCAATGAGCAATGAGTAGTTGTTCATCGCCCATCTTTTTGCATTTGCTGTCACCAACGATGGTTAACATGCAGACCACCCGTGGAATTCACTCATTGCTCATTGCTCATTGCTCGTTGCTCCGTCAAGGACGCAGAAGATTCCATAAATATACGGGTGAAAGCAGCCCGCGTTGCTCCCGTTTTGTACCGAGATCACCGAGCACGAGCACCAATTGGCGTGCCAGCGCGGGGCGGGAGCCGAGCCGGGGCGTGACGTAGTTCATCAAAACCGGCGTATGGACAAACAACTGAACGAGATAATTCGCCAGTGTCTTTTCCGCGAAGACCCGTCGCCGCGCCGCGAGGTACGGACGGAGCATCTTGACATCGGTGCGCCCGGCGCGCAATGCCCGATCCGCCGTCTCGAACGCAAGTTCCGCGCCCCGGAGCGCCTTGTAGACCCCCTCGCCGGTGAACGGATCGAGGTAGATCGCCGCGTCCCCGACGAGCAGCACACCGTCCGCGACCGCCCGCCTCGCGCCCTGCGCCAGTGGCCCGACGCCGTGAATCTTGCCAACGCGTCGTGCCCCAATCAACGCCTCCCGCACCGGCGGCAAGGCTTCAATGCACTGCTGGAAGAACTGCTCCATCGGCACGCCGCGCCGCTTCATCGCGCGCATGTCCACGACACAGGCGACATTCGTCAATCCGCCGCCGAGGGGCGCGATGCCGCTATACCCATGGAAATCGCGTGGCCCGACGACCATCGCGCCGTACTTTTCCATCGTTGTGACATGCTCGTAGTGCGCCATG
>JBBSFO010000697.1:0-2955 GCA_038238655.1 Thermomicrobiales bacterium
ATGCGCTCGGTGTCGGTCGGCTGGACGAGTCCCCGAAAATATTCGGGCGCGGCGCGGTTATATTCCTCCACTTCCTCGAACACGCGTTTGCGGATCAACTCGCGGACAGTAACTCGGGCTGTCAGGAAGTCCAGCGTGACGGTGGTCGTTCGCTCCCCGGTCAGCGTTTCATCGTAGATCGTGACAATGTTCGGCATAGTATGTTCCCTTCCCTGGTGATTCGCGAATCGTGTGCCTGCGTTGTAGTACATGCGTTCTGTTTAGTGTAGTGGATAATGCGTCGTATCGCAAGCAAATATCCGAAGAATTCCGTTTTCCCGTTGCCGATTTCGGCAATGCCAGTTGCCGCCTCAACTGCCACGGTGCGTCAGATCAAAGGAAGAAGCGAGCGAACTACATCGGCCAGCGCCGCGCCGAGCGTGGCGTGCTGGTCGGCGTCGAGGTGGACGCCGTCCACGCGGCTGGCGGAGGTGACGGAGCCAGCATCGAAGAAGGGGCAGTCGAGCGCGGCGGCCACGTCGCGGTAGGCGTCCGCCAGCCCGGTGCATTTGGCCGCCGCGCCGAGGAACTTGGGGGCGATGGGGCCGCGCGGTTCCCCGATGAGCGGCGGCGCGACAACAAGGACGGTCGGCACGGGCATCCCTGGTTCGATGGGTGCCTGCCGGATGGCGGTAACCAATGCGGCGATCCCCTGCGCGGAATGCCAGGCGTTGTGTGAGTGCATGGACTGGAAATCGTTGATACCGAGCATCAGGATGACGAGCGCCAGCGGCGAATGCATTTCGATGCGCTGTGCCAGTCCGTCCAGTCCGTTGCGGCCGGGCTTATATGGGTCGTCCCAGACCGTGCGCCGCCCGTTCAGGCAATCCTCGACCACCCGCACCGACCGGTCGGAAGCGTTTAATCGGTTTTCCAGCACGCCCGGCCAGCGCGCGTCGAAGGGTAGCCGTTGCCGCGTCGTCGGGATGATGCCCCACGAGAGCGAATCGCCATACACCAAGAGATGTTGCATCGGTCTCCCTCTTCTTGTCGGGCCGCGTCGGAGCAGACGGCCAGCGAGCGCAGCAGATAGGTGCGACTTTCCCGGGGCGTCCCAAATGCGCGGACCATCGAATGAAAAAAGTATAGCGGAACGCGCTATACTACCGGGGCCGTGTCGGGCGAAATCGGGGATTGATCATCGTCGGGGGAAGCGGGATGGCACAACGAAGTGCTGATATGGTCGGAGAGGATGGCGAGCGCAAGCGATTGGCGCTGGCCCAGCGGGCGGCGCGCATCGGCACCTTCGAATGGGACATTCCCAACAATCAGATCGTCTGGACGCCGGAATTGGAGGCGCTCTACGGGCTGCCACCCGGCGGCTTCGAGGGTCGGTACGAGAACTGGCAGGCGCGTGTCCACCCCGACGATCTCGCGCGGGCCGAAGAGAATATCGCGGCGGCGATTGCCGGTGGCCCCGCCTATCGCGTCGAGTTTCGCGTCGTCTGGCCCGACCAAACGATGCATTGGCTCCTCGGGATGGGTGATACGTTCTTCGACGACGGGCGGCCTCGGCGCATGATCGGCGTCAATCTCGATATCACGGAGCGGAAACTGATCGAAGAAAACCTCGACTTCCTCGCGCAAGCGAGCAAAATCCTTTCTTCGTCGCTCGATTACGAGGCGACCCTCGCGCAGGTCGCGCGGCTCGGCGTCCCCCGTATCGCCGACTGGTGCAGTGTGGATATGCGCACGGAGGGCGGGGCGATCCAACAACTGGCGGTCGCCCACGTTGACCCCGAAAAGGTGCAGTGGGCGCGGGAACTCAACGCCGCGAATCCGCTCGACCCCGCTGCGCTGACCGGCGTGCCCAATGTACTGCGGACGGGGCAGTCGGAGTTTTACCCCGAGATCACGGACGAGATGCTCGTCGCTGCGGCGAAGAACGCGGAAGAACTCGCCCTTGTGCGGAAGATCGGTTTCAGCTCCGTCATTGTCGCGCCAATGCGCCTGCAGGAGACGACGGTCGGCGCCATCACCTTTGTGGCGGCGGAGTCGGGGCGTCATTACACGCAGGCCGATCTCGCGATGGCCGAGGAGGTGGCGAGCCGCGCGGCATTAGCGGTGGAGAACGCGCGCTTGTACACCGAAGCCCAGCGGGCGATTGCCGTTCGCGACGAGTTCATGTCGCTCGCCTCGCACGAACTGAAGACGCCGGTGACAAGCCTGAAGATGTACACGCAAGTCCTGCGACGGCAGGCGGAGCGACGCGGAGACGCCAGCCTGACCGAGCGCTTCGTCAAGATGGATCGCCAGATTGACAAGCTGACCGGCCTCATCAACGACCTCCTGAATGTCGCACGGATCGAAGGCGGGCGGCTCGCCTATCGCGATGAGTCGTTCGACCTGAACGCGGTGGTGCGAGAAGCGGTGGATGTGGTCCAGCCGACGACCGCCAGGCATACAATCGAGATAGCCGGGACGATAGATACACCGGCCTGGGGCGATGGCGACCGGATCGGGCAGGTCGTCACCAATCTGCTCACGAATGCCGTCAAATACTCCCCACGGGCGGACTGCGTCGTCGTTCGGCTCGCAACCGAGAACCGGACGGCGATCGTCAGCGTTCAAGATTTCGGGATCGGCATTGACGGGGAGCACCAGCAGAAAATCTTCGATCAGTTCTACCGCGTCAGCGATCTCTCGGAGAAGACGTTTCCCGGCCTCGGCCTCGGCCTGCACATTGCGAGCGAGATTGTCCAACGGCACGGCGGCAGCCTACGCGTAGAGAGCGCGAAGGACGCGGGCGCAACATTTACCGTCACGTTGCCGTTAATACAACAAAGCAGGGCCGACGCATCGAACGCATCGTCATAAGGGGAGCAAGATGGCGGCACAGCAAACGCGTGTGCTGGTGGTGGACGACGATCCGGATATCCTCGACGCCGTGCGATTCACGCTCGAAGACGAGGGCTA